>JBEIVL010000026.1:0-27268 GCA_040373885.1 Aphanothece sp. | reverse complement strand
TCAAAATAAAGTGGCGTACGGGATGAAAGCACGACCACTCCTTGATTTCCCTTGGGGAATCCCGATTGCTGAATCAATGCTTGCCAACGCTGTTCGGCAGTCTGGGCATAGGTGATGGCCAATTCTTCACTTACTCCAGTTGTGGAGTTAGTGTAATAAACTGGAGGATAAGGTACACCTATAACCGCAGCCTCCGCATATCCTATGCCATGGCGAGCACACAATTGATCTGAAGCACCATAGAAATGATGAGCATGGCTATCTCCCGCCATCAAGAGACGAAAACGACCCGGGCCCGAACAATCGGGGGGGACTGGGGTCTCTGCAAATTTGAAATCGCCAGATTTAGGATCTCCGCGATAGAGAATCGCTGGCCCTTTGCGTGATAAGACCTGCAAGCCAATCGCACCCACCCCGGCCAGGGCTAAACCGCTCGCCAGCACCTGCCAACGCTGGGGCCACCAGGTGGACCGACGGCAGGGACGCTCAACAAAACGCCAGGAGCCATAGGCCAGCAGAACAATCAACAGCGCCTGCAGGGGAATGGTCCAGGGCTGCACACCAATGGTCCAGCGGCTGATGGACAACACACTCCAATGCCATAGGTAGAGCGAATACGACAGGAGGCCGATCCACACCATGGGTGGCCAACTGAGCCAACCGTAGGCGGCGGTATTGGGTCGCAAGCTGCCCAAGAGCAGGGCGGTGAGGGCCACACAAGCGCCCACAGGCAACAAGCCGAATCCCAGGGGAGCTGCCATCAAGCCGGCCAGAGCAAGCAACAGAGGCAGGGGGGGCAGGTGCCAACGGGCCTGGTCACTCTCAACGTCCACCAAGCCCTCAACCTCGGCTACAAGGGGGCGGCGCTGCAGCAGCAAAAACACAAGACATCCCACCCCAAGCTCCCAGAATCGGGCCGGGAGCAGGTAGTAAGCGGCGGGAAAATCAACCGCCAGCCGTTGTTGAAACACCCCCAAAGAGAGCAGGCTCAGGGGCAACAACAACAGCAGCAGCCGACGGCGCCCGAGGGCACCGTTGCGGGCGAAACCGCTGAACCACACCAGCAAAGGAAACAGCAGATAAAACTGCTCCTCCACTCCCAACGACCAGGTGTGGGCGAAGGGATTCAAGGCGGCGGCAGGCCGGAAATAGTCGACGGCCAACCGGTACAGGGCGATGTTGCTGTAACCAAACAGCGAGCGCCAGCCCACCCCCAACATCTGGCCTGGATCAGAGGAGACCAGGCAAAGCAACAGGGCGGTCACCGCAACGCACACCAGCAGGGCAGGCAGCAGGCGGCGAATGCGGCGGGAATAGAAGCCCAGCATCAGATCCCCCAGGCCGGCAGCGGGCCGGCGGGCCAGGGTGGCCGTGATCACGAACCCGGAGATCACGAAAAAAACATCCACCCCCAAGTAGCCACCCGGCAACCAGCGCTCGGAGAAGTGATTCACAATCACGCCCAGCACCGCTACGGCTCTGAGTCCGTCAATTTCCGGGCGATAGGCGGCGTTACGAGCGATGGGGCCGGGAGTTTGGCTCACGAAATCCCGACCTCAACAGCCCCTCGCGGCTGGACGTTAGCAGGGGTTGGCGCTAAGGAGTCCCCACCCCAGCGGGCCTGCCCTCAAGCAAGGGCCGGTCCCGCCAGATCAGAAGGCTCAACGACGGTTTCTTCAGAGGTTGGCTCAGCGGTTTCCGGCACCGGGACAGCGGCCAGAAGGTCCTCGATTTCGCACACCGGGAAGCGATTGATGGCCGTGAGGGCCTTGCGAGCCTTCGTGCGCAACCGCTCGCTGATGGCTTCGCAATACGGGATCTGGGCGAGCAGATCGACGGTGCGCCGCATGACCCGCACCACATCACCTTCATCGAGGGATGTGTTCGCGATCAGGTCGCGCCAGGGGGTGCCTCGGGCCCAGGCGGCCACCAGACCGGTCAGCTCGGGCTCCCACCAGAGCGGAACCACCACCTGACCGCGCTCCTGCTCTCGTTCGAGAGCGCGACGCAGGGGGCGCAGATCATGCAGGACCTCTTCGGCGGGTTTGGGCGGCTCAAAACCACACCAAAGGTCGGGGCGATTCACCTCGGTGGAGATGGCCTCCAGCACGGCCGCCAAATCGGGCGGTTCCAGTTCGTCGAGATGGCCGCTCATCAGAGCCAGCCCAAGCCAGAGCTCGTTGTCACCCCGTAGAGCCGCCACGGTGCGGCCCACTTCCGTGGGCTCAAGGCCCTCGGCGCCATCAAGGGCGCCGAAATGGCGCAGGATGCTGATTAAGGAGAGAAAGGTCTCCCAGTGGCGGTTGGAGCGAAAATGCAGCAGCTGCTGACGCTCGGCTACCTCGGCCTCGATCTCTTCCATGCGCCGCAGCTGCTTCTTGAGCTGCTTGCGGTCCCCCCAGCGATGGGCGGGATGGAGCTGCAGCTCGTCCTCCAGTTGGCGCACCCTCTCCGCCTGCTGAAGCACCTCCCCGGCCAGGTCGTAATGGGGAGTGGCCATGTCATGGCGACGGGCCATCGACGCCACGGCCAAGGCCAGGCCGCCGCTGGCCTGGTCGCCATGGCGCAATTCGCCGCTGCGTTGCAGGTCGGGCGGCTCAAGCTGGTTCACCTGCAGGCAACTGAGCTCGGCATGCAATGCCACTACCGCGCTGCAGGGCACCAGGATCCAGACGTTGTCGTCGGTGAGACACAACAGCCAGGGAAACTGGCCTGAGCCCGGCACCTTGGCCACGATGACCGCCGGCGTGACCCGTCCCCGCAATTGCGGGGCCCGCAAACTCACCAAGGAGCCCTCGCTGGCGAACTGCAGGGCCAAGGTCAATTCGTGGGCGAGGGTTTCTTCAGCCTGTTGTTGCAGGATGCGCAACAGGCGCCGTTCTTCCCGCAACTGGCCGCTGCGCTTTTCGTAGTCCTCGAATTGATCCCAGGGAACATTGCCACCGCTGGCCTCCAGGCTGGCGAGCTGGATCCGCAGTTCATTGATGCGGGCTTCATCCTCCGCCAGATCCAGGGTGGCCAGATAGCGGCCAAAGCTGCGCTCCACCAGTTCCTTGGCCTTGGAGAGGTTGTACCGCTGCAGCAGGTTCAACACCATGCCGTAGCTCGGTGTGAACTGGCTCACCAGCGGATCCGCCGGGCTGGTGGCGAGTTCACCGGCCTCCCGCACCCCCTCAAAGCGGCTCTGCACTGTCACGACATAGCCCTGATCGTCGAGACCGCGACGGCCGGCACGACCGGCCATCTGCAGGAATTCGCTGCCCATCAGGGGACGGTGGCCCCGCTCGGTGCGTTTCGAGAGGGCTGAGATCACGGTGGTGCGGGCCGGCATGTTGATGCCCGCCGCCAGGGTTTCGGTGGCGAAGACCACCTTGACTAGGGCCTGCTGGAAGAGCTCCTCAATCAGTTCTTTCCAGGCGGGCAACACCCCGGCGTGGTGAGACGCAATGCCGCGCAACAGGGCATCGGCGTGCTCTCCGTCGCGCACCGCATCGGGAGTGGCGGCCACGTAGGCGTCCAGACGCGCTCGAATCAGGGCCTGCTCAGCTGGATTGACCAGACAAAGCTTGCCGAGTTCCCTCAGGGCCCGATCGCAGGAGCGGCGGCTGAAGATGAAATAGATCGCCGGCAGCATGTCGCGCTGAGCCATCTGGGCCACCACAAAACCGATCGGCGGCGCCTCCGGCTGGGGGGGGCGAGGTTCCCTTGGCCCCTTGCGGCGAGTGGTTTTTGGAGGCCGCCAGACCTTGCAATTCGGATGCAGACCGGTGCCGGCCTCATTGAGCAGGGGATGCAATCCCTTGGCGCTGCAGAAACTGAACGCCAGGGGCACCGGGCGATGGTCGCTGAGCACCAACCGGGTCGGTCCGTGGACCCGTTCGATCCAATCGGTGAGCTGCCCGGCGTTGGCCACGGTGGCCGAAAGAGCCACCAGTTGGATGGAGGGCGGGCAGTGGATGATCGATTCCTCCCAGACGGTGCCCCGCTGGGAATCATTCATGTAATGGCATTCATCGAGCACTACGGCTTCAACGCCGGTCAGGGGATCGTCATCGGGGTGATCAATCTCCGCATACAGCATGTTGCGAAAGATCTCGGTGGTCATCACCACGATCCCCGCTTCCCGGTTGACGCTCAGATCGCCGGTGAGCAGTCCGACGTTGTCGGCACCAAATTGCTCGCGAAAATCTCGCAGTTTCTGGTTGGAGAGGGCCTTGAGCGGGGTGGTGTAAAAGACCCTTCGCCCGTGGGCTAGCGCCCGATGGATGGCGTACTCGCCCACCAGGGTTTTGCCCGAGCCCGTCGGGGCACTGACCACCACGGAATGGCCGATGTTGAGGGCATCGATCGCCTCCAGCTGAAACGGATCGAGAGCAAAAGGGAAAAGCTGCTCCAGGGGGGGCACGTCTCCCGGCATGGCGAGGGGCGCCTCTCTGCCGTCAGCGGGAGGGGTGGGCATGAATCAATCCTATGGGGACAGCGGGCCGACCCACGACCTGACCCACGCGATTAAAACGGCAGCGGCATCTCCGTATCGGCCAAGGGCGGGGCGCAGGCAGCCACGCGCTGGGCCACCACCTGGCCCACCACCACGATCGAAGGGGAGGCAAACCCCTGGGATTCCACCTGATCAGCCAGATCCGCCAAGGTGGCGACCAGGACCCTCTGCCCCCGCACCGTCCCCTGCTGGATCACCGCGGCAGGGGTAGCGCCATCGAGGCCTCCGTCCGCCAGTTGCTGACAGATGGGGCGCAGATTATGCAGACCCATGTAGATCACCAACCCATCGCTGCTACGGGCCAAGCCAGGCCAATCCACGCCCGGGCGAGCCTTGTCGATCTCTTCATGGCCCGTCACGAACGTGACACTGGAGCCCGCCCGCCTATGGGTCACAGGGATGCCGGCGTAGGCCGGAGCCGCAATCCCGGCGGTGACGCCCGGCACCACCTGGACAGGAACCCCTCGGGAGGCCAGATAGGCGGCCTCCTCGCCACCGCGCCCAAACAGAAAGGGATCACCCCCCTTGAGACGCACCACGAGGCGGTGGCGACGGGCCAGATCCAGAAGCACCGCATTGGTGCTGGGCTGGGGCACGGAATGGTGGCCCCGCCGTTTGCCGACGAAGTGCCTTTCGCAGTCTGGGCGAACCAGATCAAGCATGGCCTTGGGCACCAGGGAGTCATGCACCAGGGCATCGCACTCCTTGAGCAGGCGGTAGGCCTTGAGGGTGAGCAATTCGGGATCTCCCGGTCCAGCCCCAACGAGATAGACAGTGCCGAAAGCGTTCAGGGTGGAATCCTCATCACTCATGGCAGTTCCTCCAGCGCCTGGAGCACCATGGTCCAGATCGGCGGCCTGGCGAGAAGGGGTGCCGCGGCGTCAGCCCCGATGATCGGGATCAGGGCATCGCTGAGCCGACTGGGACCAAGGGTCAGCGGGATCAGCCGGCCGCGATGGGCCCCAGCCAGCTGGGCAAGATCGGCGGGCGACTCCGGGGTTGGCAGGCAGGGAGCACCCGTGACTCGCTCCAGGAGGGCCAAATAGCGCTCGGGCAAGGGGCCGTCGACACGATGATGCAGCAACCTTGGCACTGCCCCATCGGCGCCCTCCCGCTCGACCTCCTGGGCCAGGACCCGCTGGAAGAGGGGCCAGGAGCCAAGAAAGGGCAAGAGCCGCACTGACCCCCGGCAGCGCAACTCGGCCGCGATCCCCTGAAGGTCGTGGCGCACATGTCCCCCCGGCAGCAGGAACAGAGGCACCAACGCCAGGGATTCCCGCATCGGCAGGGAGGACAGGGGCTCGGGATCGGTGAGGGCCCGCAGAGCCACCGGTGCACCCCGGCGCCGCTCCAGCTCAGCGGCCAGGGAGCGAATCAGCGGCGGGATGACGCCATCGGCGCGCCCATGCACCACCAGCAGGAGGGGATGGGCGGGGAGGGCCCGGAGCCGGCGCTCGAGTCGCTCGGCCACAGAAGCGTCCAGGGCGGAGCGTCGCAACTGGATCAACAGAGATCGGGCCCGGGGCAAGCGGGCCAGAGCATCGACGGCCGCGGCCGCCAAACGGGGGTCCAGATCCGTGGCCAGGGTCATCAGGGTGTTGCGCAGCTCCGTCAAGGGCCAGGCGCTCAGGCCGAGGCTGAGACCCTCCAGGGCCGACAGGCGCAACTGCAGGGGGCCCGGTTCGAGCGCCAGACGCCGCAGGACTTGAAAATCACCGGCCCGGCGCTGATGACCAAGCAGCGGCAAAAGCAGCGGCCGCCAGGCGGGCTCGAGCAGGGCATCGGATCCGTCCGCGAGCGCCGCGATCAGGAGTTCGGCTATAGCGTTGTCGCGAACGTGCCCCACCCGATGGGGCAGGGAGGGCGATCGCTCCGGGTTCCGCATCCAGAGACGCAGCAGACGAAGCGTGGCATCGGCGTCGAGCTGGTCGGCCAGCACCGCCAACAGATCGGACTGCGGCTCCAGCTCACCGTGCTCAAGGGCCCGAAGCCAGGGCTCCAGCCTCAGCGGTTTCTGGCGGCCCAAGGCCTGCAGCCAGGGCCAGCGCTCGGCACTGCCGGGGGCGGGGAGGGAGGCCGGTTCGGGTAGGAAGCCGGAAGGGGCGCTTGGCGCTGGCATCGCATGAGTGCTGGTGGCGAGGCGGCTCTCGCGGGGCGCGTCGGGGCGTGGACGCCTGTTGAAAGGCGCTCTCACTCCGAAGCAGGTCGTCGGCTGGCCCCGAAGCGCTCCACCAGCAAGGTCTCAAGGACATCCGTGAGATCGCTGAGCGGCACTGCCTTGTTGTGCAGAAGCGCCAACTGAGGCTCGGCCGACATCGAGCCCCCCAGAAAGATTTTCACCGCTTCAACCATTTGACCATCCTTGCGGGCTTTGGCCCCCATCAAGCCAATCTCGCCCATGTAGGGCTGGCCGCAGGCATTGGGACAACCGGTCCAATGGTTGCGCACGGGATGGGGAATCTCCAGGCGTTGCTCAAGTGCTTCGACCACCGCAAGGGCCGTGCTCTTGGTGGGGATCTGGGCCAGGCCGCAGTAATGGTTGCCTGTGCAGCTGATCGCTTCCGCCAGCAGAGGTCCGGGGGCACTCGGAAAACGCAGGGTCAGGGGTTCCGCCCGTAGGGCCGCCGCGCGCTCAATGGGCACATTGACGATCAAAACGTTCTGACTTTCGCTGAAACGCAATTCACCACTGCCGTAGTCGCGGGCCAGGTCGGCCAAGGCGAACATGGCCGTGCTGTCGAGCCGGCCCATGGGAATGTTGAGACCCACCCAGCAGAGCCCTGGCTGTTTCTGGGGATGCTGGCCGCAGACATCCCTGGGAGCGCGCGTGACCAGATGGGAACCGTCGTGGGGGATCCCCTCAGCAAGGTCGCCTCCCAGGGACCGATAGGTCTCAAGCACCGCGTCGCGATAGCCATCGAGGCCAAGGGCCTCAATCAGATACATCAAACGGCTGCGCTGGCGGCTGCTTCGATCGCCGCAGTGTTCGTAATGACGCAGGACCGCCAAGGTGAAAAGGGGCAACTGCTCGGCGCGCAACCAAAGGCCAAGAGGAATCGCCAACTCATTGCGTTGGGCCGAGAAAAAACCTCCCACCATGACGGTGAAGCCCAGCTCGCCCTCCCTCAGGGACGGCAGATAGGCCAGATCGTTGTGCAGCAGGAAGCTGTCCGGAGCCCCCCCTACCGCCACGTTGAACTTGCGCGGCAGGTTCCTCGGTCCCTCAGGACCAAGCAGAACGGCCTGAATGGCCTCAATCAGGGGGCGCGTGTCCACCCATTCCTCTGGATCGATGCCGGCGAGAGGGTTGCCGGTGATGTTGCGCGGGTTGTCGTGACCGGACTGGCGGCTGGTCAATCCCACCCTCTCCAGGGCCGCCATCAAGGGCGCCATGTCCTCCAGCAGCAGACCTCGCAACTGCAGGTTCTGACGGGTGGTGACATCAGCGCTGCCGTGCTCGCCACAGCGATCGACCACCTCCGCCAGCAGCTCCAGCTGATCGGCAGTAAGCACGCCGTTGGGGAGCCGCAAGCGCACCATGAACCGTCCGGGAGTGACCGGACGAAAGAAGATTCCCAACCACTTCAGGTGAATGGTGAGGGTGGCCTCATCCAGGGTTTCCCAGCCCGTGCGGCCCAGTTCATCAAGACGGGAGGCAAGGTCGAGACCGCAAAAGCTGGACTTGGCCAGCTCAACTTTCGTCAAGGAAGGCGATGAGGGGGAGGAAACGGGGGGCGGCGGAGAGCCGGCACCAGCACCCCCGGCCGCCACGGCGGGATCGGGCATGTCCGCAAACAATCAAAGGGTTGGTGATCAAAACCACACCAGAACTCAGGTCTGAACCTGAAATCTGGAACCGCCAACGCTCATGATCACAATAGGACCCTCTCAACCGGATTCCCCTGTTGCAACCGCTACAAAACCCAGCGGCGGAGTCCCCGACAGCAACGCTGGAGGATCGGCGACAGGAGCGCCTGGCCGCCCTCGGGCCGGCACGCGCCCTCTTCCGTGAACTCATCGGCAAGGTCGGCAGTGGCGAACACACCAGCACAGGCCTCAGCCGCGACGAGGCCCGGGTGGCCATCGAGCTCATGCTCACCGGTCAGGTGGATGCCGCCCAAATGGGGGCCTTTCTGATTGCCCATCGCATTCGACGGCCGGCGCCCCAGGAGCTCACCGGCATGCTCGACGGCTATCGGGCCCTGGGTCCCAGCCTGACGACGCCGGGGCGACGCGCCATCTGCTTCGGGGTTCCCTACGACGGCCGCAGCCGCACCGCCCCCCTGCTGCCCCTGGTGGCGTTGACCCTGGCGGCGGAGGGAATCCCGGTGGTTCTGCACGGAGGCAATCCAATGCCGGTCAAATACGGAATCACGCTGGCGGAACTCTTCGCCGCCCTTGGCCTGGAATGGCGGGGCCTGGGCCTCGCCATGGTGCAGGAGCGACTGGATCGCCATGGCCTGGCCCTGACCCACCAGCCCGACCATTTCGAAGCGGCCGAACGGCTGGTGCTAATTCGGGATCTGATTGGCAAACGGCCGCCAGTGGCCAGCCTGGAGCTGCTCTGGACCCCCCATCAGGGCCAACGGTTGCTGGTGAGCGGCTTCGTCCATCCCCCGACCGAAACCAGGGCCTGGGAGGCTCTGATCACAGCGGGCGAAACCGACCTGTTGACCGTCAAGGGCCTGGAGGGATCCACCGATCTGCCGACCACCCGTGCCGGCATCACGGCCCGGGTGCGCCATGGCGCTGTGGAGCGCATCCTGCTGCATCCCCGTGATCACGGCATCAGCACGGCGGAAGTCGGCTGGACAGGATTGGAGGATTGGCGACGGGACGCCCAGGCGGCACTGAGGGGCGAAGGCCCCCTGGCGGAGGCCCTGCTCTGGAACCTGGGCGCCTACCTCTGGTTGGCTGATCGTTATGACGACCTCCCCACCGCCCTAGAGCAGGCCCGCGCCCTGATGATGGCTCGAAGCGGCGCCAGAAAATGCCAGGAACTGGCGGAATGAGCGCAACCAACGGCGGCTCCGATCCGGGCGCCATCCACCAACGACTTCTGGGCTTTGAGAGCGACTTCAGCGGCGATTTGCGCTGCATTCCCATGGCGGTCCGGCGCAAGCTGGACCTCGCGGGAGTCAAACTGAAGCTGGTGCATTGGCATGGACTGAGCGATACGGAGCGGCAGCAGCTGTTGCATTGGCGAGACGATGACCGTGGCTTGCGGGATCTGAAGGATTGGCTGCTGCACCGCAGTCGATCCCTGCCGCAGGGACCGGCCCGACCCATTGAGCCGGCCTGCCAGGAGCCCTGGCAAGTGCGAGAGCAACTGCCCGAGGTCGTGCGACTCTCCTGCCACCAGCTCGGCCTGCAGATTGTTGAGCGGCGCTGGGCCAGCCTGGACGAATTGCAGCGCTTTGCCTTGGTCAAACTGAGCCATCCTGGCCACGAGCATCGCAACCTGCCAAGCGCCATCGGCGAATTCGGCCTCATGGATGGGCCCCCTCTTGAAAACCCGTCCCAGGGCCCACCCTGAAGGCAACTGGCTGAAGGCAACTGGAACGATCAGGACAGGCGAATCAAGATTCGGTAGCCATTGCGACCACGCAAGAGGCAACCAAGTGGTTCAATTTTAAAATCGGCAAGCCTATGCGCCGATTCAATCTTTCTTGACCAGCGCGCATCGTTGTGGAGCCTGGTCTTTTGTCACCGGCCGCCCGCTCGCTGCCGACTTTAGTCAAGCAGTTCAACTAATTATTCGATTCATTTGATAGGGTCTTTTGGAGATCATGTCTCCTTCAGGCTGTCAAAAATTGGCCTTCTTCCCTGCCCCACTCATTAATCATGGCTTCGTTTTCCCGTCGTAAATTCCTAATCACTGCTGCCAGCACCGCAGCTGGAACAGCCATCCTGGCTGCCTGTGGCGGACCAAAACCAACCTCAACATCAGAAGCATCGGCGACGGGCGGCGGGGACAACGAAGTCAAGGGGGCAACGCTCGGCTTCATCGCCTTGACGGACTCAGCGCCCTTGATCATTGCCAAGGAGAAAGGCTTGTTTGCCAAACACGGCATGCCCGAGGTGAAACTCCTCAAACAAACTTCATGGGCCGTCACCCGCGACAACCTCGAGCTGGGCAGCGGCAGTGGTGGCATCGATGGGGCCCATATTCTCAGCCCCATGCCCTATTTGCTCACGGCAGGAAAAATCACCAAGAGCAAACAACCGCTACCGATGTATTTGCTGGCCCGCCTCAATCTGCAGGGCCAAGCCATCTCCGCATCCAAAGCCCTGCTGCCCGAAAAGCTCACGGTCGATAACAAAGCCGGTTTAGCGAAAGCCGCTGGCGGCCTTGGCAGAAAAGTGAAAGCAGCCGTGACCTTTCCTGGCGGCAACCATGATCTCTGGATGCGCTACTGGTTGTCTGCCAATGGCCTGGATCCCAATAAAGATGCCGATCTGGTGGTGGTCCCGCCGCCGCAGATGGTGGCCAACATGCAAACAGGAACCATGGATCTGTTCTGTGTTGGCGAACCATGGAACCAACGTTTGGTGAACAAAAAAATTGGTTACACCGCAACCCAAACAGGAGAAATCTGGAACAAACATCCCGAGAAATCTTTTGCGATGCGGGCCGACTGGGTGGACAAGAATCCCAAGGCAACGGTCTCCCTATTGAAAGCCGTCCAAGAGGCGCAGATGTGGTGTGAAGACCCTGCTAATCTCAACGAAATGTGTGAAATCCTTGCCCAGGATAAATACATTAAAGCCAAGGTGGAAGACATCAAGCCCCGCTTGACTGGCACGGTGGATTACGGCGATGGTCGCCTTGTCAAAGACAGCCCCTACAAGATGCTGTTCTGGTCCGATAATGCCTCCTTCCCCTTCAAGAGTCACGACACCTGGTTTGTGACGGAAGACATGCGCTGGGGCTATCTGCCCGCCACCACGGATGCAGCTGCACTCGTGAACAAGGTCAATCGTTCTGATCTATGGAAAGCGGCCGCCACGGCCCTTGGTCAAGGCAAGGCCATCCCCGCCAGCGATTCTCGAGGCAAGGAAACGTTCTTCGACGGCGTCGTGTTCGATCCGGAGAATCCAAAGGCCTATCTCGATGCCTTGAAGATCAAGGCCCTGGCCTGAGACGAGATTCCCTGATCACCCCCACTCCGGTCGGTCCGCCATGCCGACCGGAGCTCCTTGACCCACCGTTTTCAAACGATGTCCCCCTCCGCTCCTGCGACAGGCCTGTCGCACTCCCGCCGGAGCCGCCAAGCGATACCGGCGCTTCGTGGTGCGCTGCCCTATCTGGTCTGCATCGGCGGTTTCCTGCTCCTCTGGCAGGCCCTGTCCCTGATCCTTGGCACAGGGCGCCTGCCGGGCCCGATCAACGTCCTGAGCGAGACATGGGATCCCTACATCAGCCAACCCTTTTTCGACAACGGGGGCACGAGCAAAGGACTGGGCTGGCAGATTCTGATCTCACTGCAGCGCGTGGCCCTTGGCTATGGCTTGGCGGCGGTCGTCGGCATCGCCATTGGAGGCCTGCTGGGCTTGAATCGCTTCATCGGCAAAGGGTTTGACCCTGTGATTCAGGTGTTGCGAACCGTTCCACCTCTGGCCTGGTTCCCCATTTCGCTGATGGTGTTTCAAAACGCCAACACCTCGGCAATATTCGTGATTTTTATTACAGCCATTTGGCCGATTATCATCAATACAGCTGTTGGAATTCGCGAGATTCCAGAGGACTACACTAATGTGGCTCGTGTTTTGAGGCTACGCAAGGGTGAATACATTCGCAATATCGTCATCCCCGCCACCGTGCCTTACGTCTTCACTGGGCTGCGCATAGCAGTTGGCCTGGCCTGGTTGGCCATTGTGGCCGCAGAAATGCTAAAGGCGGATGGAGGAATCGGTTATTTCATCTGGGATGCCTACAACGCTGGTGGTGACAGTAGCTCCAGTCAAATCATCCTTGCGATTGTTTATGTGGGCCTGGTGGGATTAGCCCTTGATCGTTTGGTGGCCTGGGCGGGGCGCCGCGTCGCCCAGGGAGGCATCTAACGATGAATCGTTTCCTGACCATCGATGACATCACCAAGGTTTTTCCCCTCAAAGACGGCGGAAGCTACATCGCCCTCAAGGACATCGACCTTGAAATCAACGAAGGCGAATTCATCTCCCTGATTGGCCACTCTGGTTGTGGTAAAAGCACCCTGCTCAATCTCTTGGCGGGCCTGACGCAAGCCACAAGGGGTGGGATTCTGATCGACGGTCGCGAGGTCAACGAGCCGGGTCCCGATCGCATGGTGGTGTTTCAGAACTACTCGTTGCTGCCCTGGCAAACGGTGCGACAGAACGTGGCCCTGGCGGTGAACAGTGTGATGTCCGCCAGTTCAGCGGCCAGCCGCAAACAAACCATCGATCGCAGCATCGCCATGGTGGGTCTCAGCCATGCGGCCGACAAGATCCCCGCAGAGCTTTCGGGCGGGATGAAACAACGGGTCGCCATTGCCCGTGCCCTGTCGATCCGGCCCCGTTTACTGCTTCTAGACGAACCCTTCGGCGCCCTTGATGCTCTGACACGGGGCAATCTGCAGCAACAGCTCATGCAGATCTGCCAGGAAGCCGGGGTCACCACCGTCATGGTCACCCATGACGTGGATGAGGCCCTGTTGCTGTCCGACCGGGTGGTGATGATGACCAATGGCCCCGAAGCCGAAATCGGCCAGATTCTCAACGTGCCCTTCGCCAGGCCCCGCCAACGCCTGGAGGTGATCGAGCATCCCGACTACTACAACCTGCGCGGCGAGCTGATGGGCTTTCTGCATCAGCAACGGCGCCTGCGCCAGCGCCGTTCCACCGTCGCCACAGCCACCGCAGGCGCGAGGGTTCAGGACACGGCCACTGTGCCGCCAAACGCCCGGATGCAACAACGGGCGACACCGGAAACCGTACGACTCGGGTTCTTGCCGGGACTGGACATCGCCCCTCTAGCCCTGGCCATCGACCAGGGACTGTTTGATGCGGCGGCCCTCAAGGTGGTGCCCGTCCCCTTCGCCCGCTGGGATCGACTCGAGGAGAAGCTGCTCGAAGGCGACCTACAGGTCGCAATCACCTCGGCCACCACTCCTTTGGCCCTCAACCTTGGCCTGGCTGGCCGTGGTCCCTGGCCAGCCATCACCCCGATGACGGTGAGTCGCAACGGCAATGCCCTGTGCATGACCCGCTCCCTGCTGGCCCAGGGAGTCCAACGCCGCGCCGATCTGCGCCGATGGCTTCTGAGCCAGGACCGTCCCGTGACCATTGCGGTGCCCGACCGGGGGTCGATGGCGGAATTGCTGCTGCGCCACTGGCTAGCGGCTGGTGGCATCGACATCGAAAGACAGGTGCGCTTCACGCCCCTCTCGCCGATGACGATGGCCGGAGCCCTGCGCACCGAGCAGATTGATGGCTTCATCGCCGGCCGCTACCGCGTTGCCGAAGCGGTGGAGGATCGTCAGGGCTACGTCTTGGCTACGGATCTCGACATCTGGAGCGGCCACCCCGAAAAGGTGATCACCTGTTCGGAGTCGTGGGCCGAGGGTCATTCCGAGGCATTGCTGGCCCTTTGCGCCGGCCTGATGAAGGCCGCCGAACGCTGCGACGATGGCGGGCAGCGGCCTGCGCTGACCAAGGTTCTCAGCCAGAACCAATGGCTGGGTCGGCGGGCGGCGATCGCCCTACAGCGTCAATTCGACTACGGCAACGATGAACGGCCCTCCGAGCTGCTGCAGTTCAATCGCTATCACTCCGACCGCGCCCACATCCCCAACCGGGCGGAGGGTGCCTGGCTGCTGAGCCAATTCAGTCGCTGGGGTTGGTGCCCCTTCCCCAGCAATCGGGTCGAACTATTGAGCCAGGTTTATCGACCGGATCTCTGCGACCGGGCCCTGGAACTGGCCGGCTATTCCACCCTGAGGCCCGACCGACATCCCTTCAGCCTCGCCGATGGCATTGCCTTCGACCAGGACGCCCCCCTCGCCTACCTGAAGAGCCTGCCTGGTGCGCCCGAACCGCCCATCGCCCCGATCCCCCTGCCCAGCCTCACCGCTGGGGCCCTGACCTCTCGTTGAGTGACGCTCCCCATGAACTCCATCGCAACAGCCGCCGACCCGTGCTTTCTTGAATTCAATGGAGTTGGTCAGGTTTTCTCGACCCGCCGTGGCCCCTTTGAAGCGCTGCGAGAGATCAATCTTCAAGTCAGGCAAGGCGAATTTCTCTGTGTCATCGGCCATTCAGGCTGTGGCAAAAGCACCTTGCTGAATATGGTGTCGGGCTTCCTCAAACCCAGCAGCGGCCGGGTCAGTCTTGGGGGTCTACCGATCGAGCGGCCGGGTCCCGACCGCATGGTGGTGTTTCAGAACTACTCACTGCTGCCTTGGAAAACGGTGTGGCAGAACGTCAATCTGGCGGTGCAGGCGGCCCGACCCGAGCTCGATAGCGCCACGCGCCAACGGGTGGTGGACCATCACCTCGAGATGGTGCATCTCAGTGAAGCCGCCCACAAGAAACCGGCTCAAATCTCCGGGGGCATGAAACAACGGGTCGCCATCGCCAGGGCCCTGGCGGTCAATCCCGCCGTCCTCGTGCTTGATGAACCCTTCGGCGCCCTCGATGCCATCACCAAGGAAGAACTGCAGGAGGAACTGCTGGCGATCTGGCGCGAGCAGAAACCCACGGTTCTGATGATCACCCACGACATCGATGAGGCCCTGTTCCTCGCCGATCGCATCGTGATGATGACCAATGGTCCTGCCGCCACGATCGGTGAAATTCTCAGCGTTCCCTTTGAGCGACCCCGGGAGCACGAGGCGATCCTGGCTGACGAGCGCTACGGCGAACTGCGCAACCGGGCCCTTGATTTTCTCTATCGACGTCACGCCCACGACGACACCTGATCGACGGGCTCACCCGGTGGTTGATCGACGGTCTAATCCGCTGCCTTGTCGCCTTTTTCAAGCCGAACGGCCGCCGCCTTGAGTTCGGGTTGGCGGGAATGGGGACAACACAATTCATGCATCAGCCGATTGGCTTCACAGGCCTGCTCCTGACTCGCTCCCCAATGCATCGGTAAGAAGAGGGTGCCCGGGCGAATCCGGTCGCTCGATTGCACCTTGGCTGCGACACTGCCGCGCCGGGAAGTCACCGTGGCCCAATCGCCATCCGCGAGGCCGTGGCGCTTGGCATCACTGGGGTGGACCTCCAGCAGAGGCTCCGGGTGCATGGCCTTGAGCCTGGCCACCTTGCCCGTCCGGGTCATGGTGTGCCAGTGCCCCAAATAGCGGCCCACCGTCAACACCAAGGGGAACGCCTCGCAGGGCGGCTCGCCGAGGCCCAGAGGGGCATCACAGAGAAAACGGGCCCGACCGTTGGGGGTGGCAAAGCGCTGGTCGGTGTAAAGCCGCTTGGAGGTCGTCGTGGCCGGGCTGCCCGCAGGAAATGGCCACTGCTGGGGACCTGCTTCCGCCAGGAGCCCATGGCTCAACCCGGAGAAATCACAGAGGCGGCCGGCCGTGATCGCCGCCAATTCGGCAAACACCTCGGCCGCCGTGGTCGCGCTGAACAGGGCGCCGTGGCCGAGACGACGACCCAGCTCGGCAAAAACCTCCCAATCCGGGCGGGCTTCGCCGGGGGCCGGACGAAAGGCAGGACAAAGGCTGATCCGCCGTTCGGAGTTGGTCATCGCGCCCTGCTTCTCACTCCATTGGGCTGCGGGCAACAACAGATGGGCGACGGCGGCGGTCTCGCTGCCGGCGTAAGCCTCACTGAGCACCACCATCGGGCAACGTCGCACCGCAGAACGGACCCGATCCAAATGGGGAAGACTGACCAGGGGATTGGTGGCGGCGACCCACCACAGGTCCAGGGCATCGGCCTCCATGGCCTCGATCTGTTGCCAGACGGTCAGTCCGGGCTCAGGGTTGATGGATCCCGGCGGCAGGCCCCAGGCCAGCTCCATTTCGGCGCGATGGCTGGCCTCCGCCACGGAGCGGTAACCGGGCAGCAGTTGGGCCAGACCACCGGCCTCCCGGCCGCCCATGGCATTGGGCTGGCCTGTCAATGAGAAGGGACCGCAGCCGGGCTTGCCGATCTGACCGGTGAGAAGGTGCAAATTGATCAGCCCGCCCACGGTGGCCGTGCCCTCGACGCGCTGGTTCAACCCCATCGACCAGAGGCTGAGCACGGCGTTGGCGTTGGCCCAGGCGCTGGCGACGGCCCGCAACGCCGCTTCGGGAATGCCGCAGAACGCGGCCGTGCGCTCCGGGGTCCAACGCTGCACCAGGGCCTCAAAGGCCCCATACCCTTCGGTGGCCTGGTCCAAAAAGGGGCGATCGATGCGACCGGCCGCCACTAGGAGATGGGCCAGGCCATGCATCAGGGCCAGATCCGTGCCCGAGGCGATGGCCAGATGATGATCGGCCACGGCGGCCGTGGCGGTGGCGCGCGGATCGATCACGATGATCGTCAGGGCAGTGCCCTGACGCTTCTTGCGTTTGAGCAGACGCTGGAACAGAACCGGGTGGCATTCGGCGGTATTGGTGCCGATCAGCACCACCAGATCGGCATGATCGATGTCTTCGTAGCAGCAGGGAGGGCCATCCGAGCCCAAGCTGCGGGCATAGCCCGACACCGCCGAACTCATGCAGAGTCGGGAGTTGGCATCGAAGTTGTTGGTGCCCAGCGCCCCCTTGAAGAGCTTCTGGGCGGTGTAGTAATCCTCGGTATGGAATTGACCACTGCCGTACATGGCGAGGGCCGCCGGACCGCGCTCGGCCAGGCTGGTGCTGATTCGCTCCGTCAGCAGCTCAAAAGCCCGCTCCCAGCTGATGCGCTCAAAGGGCTCCTCCAGGCTGGAGCGGTAGGCGGGATGCAAAAGACGCCCGTGATGCAGGCTCTCCCCCACCGTGGCTCCCTTGATGCACACCTGGCCCAGACTGGAGGGATGGTGCCGATCGCCCCTGGAGCCCCAGGGCCGAGCCCCCGGCTCCCGCTCCCCTTGCGCAAGGCCCTCGCTGGGCTGCGGACCCTTGGAGGCTGAATCTGAGGCTGGCGGCAGCATCTGCAGACCGCATCCGACGCCGCAGTAAGGGCAGACCGAACGGATCACCTGGCTTGGAGTTGAGGAATCTTCAGCCATCGGCGTTCTAGAGGGGGGGGCTGCTTTGACCAGACCAGACCAGACCAAGGGCAAGAGCCGAGAACCCAAGGTTTGATGCCAAGGCCCCAGGTGCTGTCCACCGGGTCACCAGGCCCGAAAGCCTGAATCCTCCTGGAGTTCAATCCAGCTTGGCTGGCTAAGTTGCTTCTTGGTGATTTTGCAAGCAGGGGCGATCGCCGATCCCGTGAATCAGCCGCTGGCAGGCCTACCCCTCTCCCCCCCTTCGCCCGCACCGCTGCGGGCTTGCCTGGTGTGCGGCGGTCAGAGCCGCCGCATGGGTCAGGACAAGGCCCTGCTCCCCCACCCCGATGGGGGCACCTGGCTGGAGCGCACCTTGCTGGTGCTTGCCGATCTGCATCGGCCCATCACTGTGCTGAGTCACCACCCCAGCCACCAACACATGGCGTTGCGACTGGCCCAACGCTGGGGGTTCGGCGATCGGCTGGAGCTGTTGATCGAACCGGCCCCCAGGGAGGGCCCGCTGCTGGCCCTGGCCCGACTGATGGAGCGCCATCCCAACCAGCGGTTGTTGCTTTGCCCCGTCGACATGCCCTGGCTGGAGATGAAAACCCTGGCGGCCCTGGCGGCCTCCCGAGGCGATTCCAGCGGCATCCAGGTGGCCCATGACGGCGAGCGCTGCCAACCGCTCCTGGGCCTTTACGCCAGCGACGTCATTCACCGCGAGGCGATCGGGAAGGCCATCGCCGCCGGTGAAAGGGCACTGCAACGCTGGATCGCCAGCATCGGTTGCCAGGAGGTTCCCCTGCCCCCAGGCAGCCTGCGTAACGCCAATGGCCCCGATGACGCCGCCCTGCTGTGGGTGGGGAAGGAGGGGGCCGCAGCAATCAGGGACGCTCCGTTACCGGAACCACCCTTTCAGGGACTGCTTTCGACGGGAGCGCTTTCGATGGAGGAGCTTTCGATGAAACCACCGTTGTTGGAGCCGCCTTAGCTTGCCGCCATGCAGCAGCAGCCCCTCCACGATCGTTTGGGTCGCCCCCTCGGCGTGCTGCGCCTGTCGGTAACGTCGCGCTGCAACCTGAATTGCCCCTACTGCCTCCCCGACGGCAAGGATCCCCCGGGACTACTGACCCTGGAGGAACGGTGGGCTCTGGTGGCCGCCGCTGTGGATCTGGGAGCTCACACCCTGCGATTGACCGGGGGCGAGCCCCTGCTGGACGCCGATCTGGAGACCTTGATCGAAACGTTGCGACCGCTGCGGCCCCGGTTGCGACGGATCGCCCTGACGAGCAACGGGGTGCTGCTCTCCGCCGAGCGGGCCAAATCGCTGCGCCAGGCCGGGCTCGACAATGTCACCCTCAGCCTGGATGGCACCGATGCCACCAGCGTGGCCCGGATGAGCGGACGCAGCCAGGGATCCTTGCTGCTTGATCAGGTGCTGGCCGCGATCGAGCATGCCCGCTCGGCCGGGTTTGATCCAGCCAGCGGCGCCTTGAAGCTGAATGCCGTGATCCAACGCGATGGCAACGAGGACCAGCTCGTGCCCCTGGCCGATCTGGCCCGCCAACGGGGGCTGGAACTGCGGTTGATCGAATACATGGATGTGGGCAACCGCAACGGCTGGCGCCCCGACCAGGTGCTGACCGCGGCCACCATGGTCTCCCGCCTTCGGCAACACTGGCCGCTGCAGCCGCTGCAGCGGCAGGCCAACGCCACCCATCGCCGCTGGCGGTACCTCGATGGCGGGGGGCGGGGGGCCGGTGGGGGCGCCCACATCGGCACGATCGCCTCGATCAGCGAACCCTTCTGCGGCGACTGCGACCGCCTGCGCATCACCGCCGATGGTCTTGCCTTTGCCTGTCTGTTTGCCACCAGCGGCACGGACCTGCGGCCCTGGCTGCGGCCCCGGATCCAACCCGAGCCCCTGCGTCTGGCCCTGGCCAAACTCTGGCAAGCGCGCAGCGATCGCTACAGCGAAGAGCGGAGCGAGCTCAGGGCCAGGAGCGCCAGCGCCAACCTCCCGCTGCGTCCCGCCGAAATGGCCTATCTGGGTGGCTGAGCCAGGCCCAGCAACTTGACGCTGGCCACCAGCAACACCAAAGCGAGGAGACGGCGAATCGCCTGCGGGGGAAACCAGCGACTGCCGCACTGGGACCCCAAACCAGCAGCGCCGATCACCGTGGCCGCCAAGGGCACCAAGAGCGGTAGGGCAGGTAAGGCCGCGGATCGCTGCATGAGCTGCAGGCCCAGCAAACCCGCCGCCGAATTCACCACAATGAACGCTGCCGAGACAGCAGCGGCCTGACGTGGCTGCAACCAGTGGCGCAGGATCATCCAGGGGGTGAGAAAGATCCCTCCCCCGGTTCCGGTCAGCCCAGCCAAAAGCCCCAACACACCGCCACTCCAGACGATCTCAGCGGGGCCAGGCAGCGCCTCGCGACAGCGATCCAGGGCGCGGGGCACTTTGGGTGATGTCGCCAGCCGCCAAGACGCCACGAGCAACACCACGGCCAGCAACCGTTGTAACCAGACCATGGGCAGGGCGACGCTGCCCCCCACAAAGGCCGCTGGAACCGAGACCAGCGCCAGGGGGAGGACAACATCGGCGCGGAAGTGACCAGCCCGGGCGAATTGGACGGTGGTCAGCAGGGCCACCAGGAGGTTGAGCACCAGGACCAGGGGGCGCAGGCCTGGCCCATCGACGCCCGCCAGGGCAAGGACAGCGATGTAACCGGAGGCACCGCCATGGCCCACCGCGCTGTAAAGAAAAGCCACCAGGGCCAGGGCCGCCAGCACCAGCGGGCTGTCGAGAGACGCAGACATCAACGGTCGTCCGCTCAGGCGGGAGGGGAATCCTGTCTCCGCAGCGGATCTTCGCCCAGGCGGGGCAGCAGCTGCACCAGGTTGCAGGGCCGGCAATCGGCATCCAGCTGGGCGCTGATCAGCCGATCCCAGCCGGTCAGCACCGCATCCAGGGAGCCGGGCAACACAAACACGATGGTGCCGTTGGCCACCCCGGCCAGGCAACGGCTCTGCAAGGCACTGGTGCCGATCGTCTCAAACGAGAGAACCCTGAACAGTTCGCCGAACCCCTCAATCGTCTTATCAAGCAGCGGAGCCACCGCTTCGGGGGTGCCATCCCGCCCGGTGAGGCCCGTGCCGCCGCTGCTGATGACGACTTGAACCGAGGGGTCGGCGATCCAGCGGCTCATCTCAGCACGGATGCGGTAGCGATCGTCGCTCACCCAGCCTCGCTCAGCCAGCTGGTGGCCGGCCGCCAGGAGACGTTGTTGCAGGGCATCTCCGGATGGATCGTCAGCGGCGCCACGGCGGTCGGACACCGTGAGTAAGGCGATGGCGAGGCCCACGTCCGATGCACGGCAACAGGCCTCCATTGTGGGCGCGCCTCGCCGCGCCATCGGGAACCTCCGCTGGCGGCGAAGGGCCGATCCCGAAAAGGGCCGATCCCGATCAGCAGCCGGCCCCGCTCATGAGTCAGGGCTCCGGGCATCAGACTGAGAGCCTGCAGGATCGGGGGGTTGGGTGACGTCAGGGGAACTGCGGGTACGCCTGTTCGCGGCGCTGCGGGAGCAGGCCGGCTGGCAGGACAGGTTGCTGGCTCACCAGGACGGCATGACGGCGAGGGCCCTCTGGCGAGGGTTGGAGCTGGGGGGAAGCGAACCGCCCGCCACGGTGCGCATCGCCATCAACCAAGAATTCGGAGCCCTCGACACCGTGCTCGCCCCCGGGGACGAAGTGGCTTTCCTACCGCCGATCAACGGGGGCTGATCCATGCCATCTCCCCCTGACCCCGCCCTGCCCCCTGACCCCGCTCCACACCAAGACCCCGCTCTGATTGATGTGGAGCTTTCGGCAGATCCCTTCGACCCCCTGCTGACCCTGGAGCGCTGGCAGGCCACCCTGCCAGACGCCGGCGCGGCGGAAGCCCATTTCAGCGGGCGGGTGCGACCCGT
Organism: Aphanothece sp.; assembly: GCA_040373885.1. Classification (GTDB taxonomy): domain Bacteria; phylum Cyanobacteriota; class Cyanobacteriia; order PCC-6307; family Cyanobiaceae; genus Cyanobium. The sequence continues at coordinate 5,634 of JBEIVL010000026.1, read as the reverse complement.
GGCCGCCGATGGCTCTCCCCTGGAGGCTCTCGAACTGGAGCACTATCCCGGCATGACGGAACGCCGAATCGAGGCGATCAGCCACAGCCTGGCGCGGCGCCATGGGGTGATGGCCGTGCTGGTGCGGCATCGCATCGGCAGGATCGCACCGAACGAGGCGATTGTGTTGGTGGCGGTGGTGGCCGATCGGCGCGGACCGGCCCTGCGCTGCTGCGCTGAGGTGCTGGAAACGCTCAAGCATGAGGCGCCGTTCTGGAAGCGGGAATGGATCCATGGCCGCGGCCACTGGTTGACGGGCAACACGCCGCTGTGAATCAGAACAGGGGTCGTCGCAGCAGTCGGGCCCAGAGCTGGCTGCCGGATTCAAGGATGGAGGCTTCAGCGGGGATCTCCAGCAACAGATCCGCCCCCTGCAGTGAGCCGATGCGGGAGGAGGCCTGGCTGCCCTCAAGGCGGGCCAGGGGGCGCCCCTCCCCATCCACCTCGAATCGGGCGCGGGCCAGCTCAGGGCGGCCAGGCCGCCGCTGCCAGCGATCCGCCAGCGTCACCCGCAGCCGCAGAGGAGCCTCCGGCACAGCTCCCTCCAGGGCCTGCAGGGCTGGCCAAAGCAATTCCAGGGCCGTGATCGCCGCAGCCACGGGGTTGCCCGGCAAACCGAACAGGGGAACGCCGCCCAGGTGGCCGAAAGCAAAGGGACGACCAGGTTTCATAAACAACTTCCAGAAGTCGACCTGGCCGCGCTCGGCGAGCAGGGGCCGAATCCAATCGCTGTCTCCGGCGGACACTCCCCCGGTGGTCACCACCACATCCATGCCGCTGGCGAGAGCATCCAGCGCCAGGGCCAGGCGCCGCGGTTCATCGGGCTCCCAGCGGGTCTCAAGCACGGGATAACCAAGCCGCCCCAGCAGCGCCCCCAGCAGGGTCGCATTGCTTTCCCAGATCTGACCGAATCGGCGCGGGGTTCCCGGTGGCACCAATTCATCGCCACTGATCAGCAGACCCACCCGCGGACGCCGCACCACTTCCAGGTGCTGGATGCCACAACCCGCCAGGCGTCCCAGGTCGGCCGGCCCGAGGCGATGACCCGCGGCCAACAGGACCTCTCCCGGGGCGGCCTCCTCTTCGGCGGGACGAATCCAGGCGGCAGGACCGGGATCGACCATGAGTTCAATCGCCTCCGCTTCGGCGCGGATCAGCTCCTGCGCCAGCACCCGGGCCGCCCCCGCAGGTAGGGGGGCACCGGTGAGGATGCGAATCGCCTCGCCCTCCTGGAGAACGGTGGAGAAGGGAGATCCGGGGGCCGAGCGACCGACCAGGCGCCACCGGCGGCCCACCGCCGGAGGGACGGCATCGCTGATCGCATAGCCATCAAGGATTGACGCCCGAAAACCGGGCACGGCCTCATCCGAGCGAACGTCAACGGCCAAAACCCGATCCAGGCTCTCGGTGAGAGGCAGGGTCTCCCGGGCGGCGAGCGGTTGCACACAATGGAGGACGCGACGGCGGGCCTCCTCAAGAGGAAGGCCCTCGGGGGGAAAGGGTTCAGCCATCAAGTCAGCGGATCCTGGAGCGCCCAGGGCCCGGTGCGGCCGCCGGACTTTCGCAGCAAGCGCACGGGGCCGAGCACCATGGCTGGATCGCTCGCTTTCACCATGTCGTAAAGCGTGAGCAGGCCCACGCTGACGGCCGTCAGGGCCTCCATCTCGACGCCGGTGGGGGCGGTGGTGCTGGCGGAGACTTCAACGCGCAATCCACAACCATCGGCTGCCGCCTCGATCAGCACCTCAACGGCGCTCAAGGGCAGGGGATGGCAGAGAGGGATCAGCTCGGAGGTGCGCTTGGCGGCCTGAATCGCCGCCACCCTGGCCACGGCCAGCACATCGCCCTTGGGGGCCCTGCCCTCCAGCACCAGCGCCAGAACGGCGGGAGCCATCTGCAGAACTCCCTCCGCCACGGCCTGGCGGGCGGTGGCGGCACGATCCCCCACATCCACCATGCGCACGGCGCCGGAGGCGTCGAGATGGGTGAGGGGTCCCGGGGAGGAGGTGGCGCCAGGGTCTGTGCTCATGGTCCTTTGGGGGGAACAGCCAAGGGCCGCCAAAGGCTGATCCTGCCAGTGGGAGTCCGTTCCCCGGATTCGCTGTAGGAGATTGTCGATCGGGGGATGCGCTTAGGGAAGGGCTAACCCACTGCCCTGAGAGACATCCAAGCCAGGACCGGGACAGGAGTCTCAGCTCCTCATCCGTCGTAACGTCTGGTTGATTCAGACCTTCCCTAAAGGAAAGTCCCCTGGCTGACGAGAACCGCCGCGCCTTCGACCAAGGCGATCTCAGCGCCCATCGCCTGGAGCATTCAGCGCAGTTCAAACAGCAACAGATCGCACCCTTCTTGGCCGGAGCGCAGGGAAGACAGCTTGGCGGGATCAAAACCAAGCCCATCGCCCTGACGCAGAACACCGGCGGCCAGGCCCGCCGCGGCGGATCCGGGGGAGGGTTCTGCGCTGAGGTCATTGGTGCCCCCAGATCGAGTGCTGGTGCCGCTGATTTCAACCTCAAGGTCGCCGGCGATCATCTGAATCCAGCCGCTGGCATCAGGAGCCAGGGGAGAAGCCAGCTCCATGGTGGTGTCGACCCTGGTGCGCCAGAGACGCACGGGCCGGTGGATGGCCATGGCTCCATCGCGGCCCTCTGGATCGATCAACAACGTCCAGCCGTTGGTGATCTCAAAGGGCTTCTGTTCGTAGCTGGGGGGAAGACCAGGAGCGCTGGGCTCGATCCAGATCTGCAACAGGTGGCAGGGCTGGGCCGAGGGATTGATCTCGCTGTGGACAATGCCGGTGCCAGCAGTCATCCGCTGCACCTCTCCAGCGCGCAGGGCCTCGCTGTGGCCCATGGAATCTTGATGATGCAGCTCGCCTTCCAGCATCACAGTGATGATCTCCATGTCGGCATGGGGATGGCGGCCAAAACCATTGCCGGCCTGGAGACGATCGTCATTGATGACTCGCAGGGGTCCGAAGCCGCACCATTCAGGATCAAAATGGCTGGCAAAGCTGAAGCTGTGCCAACTGTCCAGCCAGGAGTTCTGGCTGTGGAAGCGCCCGGCGGCCGGCCGGTAGCGAAGACCGGCCTGATCGAAGAAAGTGCCGTTGCTGATGGTCGAGGCTGGGGCCATGGCCGAGGTTCGTCAGAACAGCAGGGTGATTGGACTGTGGCGGCGGAGAGGGAGTCCTGGCAAGGGACAAATCCCGGGGCACCAGAGCCGGCGGCCCGAAGCCAGTCAGGCGCAGAGGCCGCCCGCGGCGGACGCGACCCCTGATGTTGTCGGCCCATGCCGGCGGCGGGCCGAGGAGGGAAAAAGCAGGAGAGGGAGTCCTGGCAAAGTAGAAACCCCGAAACGCCTAAAGGCCAGTGGCTGAGGGCAGTCAGGGGGGGCGGAGAGGCACCACGGCGACGTCGTCGGCCGATGCCGGCAGCCGGCCAGGCAATGCAGAGGCTAGGGGACCCAACCGGAGTCAGGGGGGCCAGGCCCTGTTGCTCTTTCGCAGGAGAATTCCATCGATGACCGGGCGACAAGGAGACGCTGTTGGGACCGTGGTTCCACGCCCCCCATGGCCTTCTCCCCGTGCACGACCCAGCCCGGCCATCGATCCCATCAGGAGCAGCCAGCCGCCTACGCCCCCCCCGATCCCTTGGAGGCCGTGCACATCCTCGATCTGCTCGAGCTCACAGGTTCGCAGAAGAAGGCTGGCCAGGCCCTGAATCTGCATCAGAGCACGGTTTGCCGCAGCGTCAAGATGTTGTGCGAACAGTTTCGGTTACTGCGCCACCGCGGTTCGAGGGTGTGCCGCTACGGCAGTAACGACAGCCTGCACCACCTGAGACTGTCCTACCGGGCCCACCGCCTGATGGCGGGCCAGCTGCGCCTCGCCACCGACCCCTTGCACCAATCCCTGATCAGGGGGCTGGGCCATGGCCAGATGGTGCCCGCCCGTTTCCGGTCGGCCGAGGACTGGGCCCAACTGATTAATCTCGCCCTGATTGACGGGGCAATCGTCCCGTCCTGTTTCCAAGGGGCGGTGGAGCCGCTTGGGTCACTACCCCGCTGGGAAGGGCTGGTGACGGTGCCCCTGGGGGAACTCACCCTCCAGCTTGTGAGCGCCGTTCAAGGCAAGCCCAGGGTCTTGCTACCCAAACGCAGCATGGCTCCACTGCTGCACAAGACGCTGGAGTGGCACGGCTTTGAAGTGGAACAGCAGCCCAGCTCCAGCCAGGACGGAGCGGACTGGCTGAAGCGCCTGCGCGATCGCCAGCTGGCCATGCCCCTCTGCCTTGAACTGCTTGAGCCCGGCTGGATCGAGCGCCAGGGCCTGAGGGTGTTGCGCGACTCCCCCCGGCTGCGGGAGCAGCTCTGGCTCCTGCTACCGGAGGGGGGCGTGCAGCAGAGCGACTGGGGGGAGCGTTCTGTTGAAGGATTACGGAGTCAGATCCAGGGGAGCAGATTTGCGCGTTTGGGTGGGAGTGGGTCGTGGTGGGAATGAAAAGTGAATCCCTTCACTCCCACACGCTCTCAAGAAGGGGGTTTCAGCAAGGGCCAATCTGCAGGCAGACGAACTCGGCGACACTGGCCACAAGAGCGGCCAGCAGGGCCAAGCGGCAGGCCGAGGCGTGCAGGTGGTTGAACACTGCGGTGATGGGGGGAATCATCGCCGTCTCTCCGACCCCTGGGGGCTGAGATCACGGCCGTGGACAGCAAAAGTTGGGGAACTGCGCCGATCGAGAGGCCAACGCCGCACCCAGACACAATCGGAGAAATCATCGCAATTCACCACCTGGTAGGTGGTGTCCGGCTGTTGGTTGATGCAGATCAAGTCCCCAGGCTGGAAGGTCATGACACGAAACGTTACGTTCCAACACTTAAGCACCAACCGATGGAGCAATGAGTATTCATGCTCAATTGCTGACCCCCTGCGCTGGTGGAGCCGATGGGCTGGAAGCCTTTCCCTGCCAGGCAGCCGCCGCGAGAGCAAGCGCAGTGGGCATGGGCATGGGTAGAAGCGTCAGTCCCGGACTGCCTTGCATCCTTTGCATTGCAGCCGTGGTTGCCGCCCTTGCCGCAAATTCCTTCGCGAACGTGTCATTGCAGATCGATCCGGCACGCTACCGATAGCGTCGCCATGGCCCTTCGCCAAGAGACGCCTGAGCAGATCCATGCAGCCGAGAACTGACAGAAGATCTTTCTTCAAAAGAGATGGCTGTCTTGGCAGAAAACGCTCTGTTTCACGAGCTCAGAATCCTCTGGATCACCCAGGTCGGCCGCAATATTGATGACGGGAAATCCAGTCCAAGCTTTGATTGCGATGGCTGAGCGGTGGTTGTGCAACCCTTGCTCAGCTCTGTGTAGAGCGGGCTCTCTCCAGCCATGGCTGTATTGGAGGCACGATCGGGCTGACCCACCGGCCGGCGGGCGCCACTCATTTCAGCGGCAGCAGCACCTGATCAATCTTTTGTCCTTTCGCATTCCAGCCCTGGATTCGCAGATTTTTGGCATCAAAGTTGAGCTCGGCGAAGCTGTACTGGCTGGTGGCATAGGCCGTGTTCTCGTTCGGCAGAACTGAGCGCAGGTTGGCGCCGC
>JBEIVL010000031.1:0-24645 GCA_040373885.1 Aphanothece sp. | reverse complement strand
TCCGCCGTGGCCCTGGCTGCCGCCCTCGGCGCCGACGCCTGCGAGATCTACACCGATGTGCCGGGGGTGCTCACCACCGACCCCCGCAAGGTGGCCGATGCCCAGCTGATGGAATCGGTGAGCTGCGACGAAATGCTGGAACTGGCCAGCCTGGGGGCGGCCGTCCTCCATCCCCGCGCGGTGGAGATCGCCCGCAATTACGGCGTGCCGCTGTGGGTGCGCTCCAGCTGGAGCGACAGCCCGGGCACCCAGCTCACCAGCGGCCCCGCCCGGGCGATCGGCAGCGAGGGGCTGGAGCTGGGGCGGCCGGTGGATGGGGCCGAACTGCAGGACGGCCAGGCGGTGCTGGCCCTGGCCCATGTGCCCGACCGCCCCGGGGTCGCCGCCGACCTGTTCGAAGCCCTGGGGGCGGCCGGCCTCAACGTCGATCTGATCGTGCAGGCCAGCCACGAGGCCGCCAGCAACGACATCGCCTTCACCGTGGCCGACTCCGAACTGGAGGCCGCCCGGGGGGTCTGCGAAGCCCTGCTGGCCTCCCTGGATGCCGATGGCGCCACCCTCAGCAGCGAAGCGGGCATGGCCAAGATCAGCATTGCCGGCGCCGGCATCATGGGGCGCCCGGGCATGGCGGCCCGGCTGTTCGACACCCTGGCGCGCCTGGGCATCAACCTGCGCCTGATCGCCACCAGCGAGGTCAAAGTCAGCTGTGTGGTCGACCGTGAAATGGGCGCCCGCGCCCTGCGGGCAGCGGCGACGGCCTTTGAATTGGGGGACCAGCAGCTACGCGATGGCCCCCTGCCGCCGGCCGATCCCCAGGCGCCGGCGGTGCGGGGCGTGGCCTTGGACCGGGACCAGGCCCAACTGGTGGTGCGCCGCGTGCCCGACCGCCCCGGTTCAGCGGCCCTGGTGTGCCGGGCCCTGGCCGACGCCAACATCAGCCTGGACGGGATCGTCCAGTCTGAGCGCACCCACAACAGCGGCGACCAACTAAGCCGGGACATCAGCTTCACCCTGCGGCGGGACGACCGGCCCGGAGCCGAACGGGCCCTGGCGCCGGTGCTGGCCCAATGGCCTGGTGCCTGGATTGAGGAGGGTCCCGCCATCGCCCGCGTCAGTGCCGTGGGGGCGGGCATGGCCTGCACCGCTGGCACCGCGGCCCGCATGTTCCGGGCCCTGGCGGCGGCGGGCATCAACATCGAGATGATCGCCACCAGTGAAATCCGCACCAGCTGTGTGGTGGCGGAATCCGAGGGGATCCGCGCCCTGCAGGCGGTGCATGCCGCCTTCGACCTGGGGGGAGCCCCGCTGCACAAGGCCGAAGGCAGCGAAGCTCCTGAGGTTGAGAACGCTCCGGATTGATGCGTGGAGAGGGGGACAGTCCCCCTCCCGATGGGTCTCAGACGAGGGCGTGAATCGACTCGGTCACCACGCCGTTACCCTCCACCGCCACCGGAGCCTGTTCCAGCCCTTTGGCCTGATCCAACAGATGGGCGGCAAAGATGTCGCGGTTGACCGCCGCGTTACTGGCCTGGAAGTAGGAGCCGTGGGCGCAGCCCAGGTCGTAACCCCAGAGGCGCGCGGGGCAGGTGGTGGGCACCAGATTCAGGTATTCGCGGCTCACCGGGAAGCGTCGCGCCAGGGAACCGCCCACCAGATCCCCCTTGGCATCCAGGTTGATCCAGAGATTCGCCAAGGCGGGGAAGGGGGCCCGCCCCCCTGCGGGCGGCCGGTTGCCGGGGCGTAGCTTCTCCTGCACGGGGCCGATGGAGAGGGCACTGCCCACCGTGAAGAAGTGGGCGACCCGGCCCGGCCGGGAGCGAGCCTCCAGCTCTCGCAGGCCCTCGTAGGCCACCACCGTGCCCCAGCTGTGGGAGATCACATCCACCGTGACGCCCGCATCCAGCAAGGGACCGACCACGCTGGTGAAGCGCTCCAAAATGTGGCGACGCATGCCCTCATTGAGCATGTAGATTAAAAAGTCATCCAACCCCTCCAGGAAGCCCCGAGTGGCGGGGCGTTGCTCGAAGCCGCCGCCGCGGGACGCATCCCGGTCGGCGCGATCGTCGATCACCTCAAGGATGGCCTCGCGCAGGGCTTCGGCCTCCGGGGAAGCGGCCTCCCTGAGGCCGCGGCTGTTGACCAGATCGCTCCACACCACCTCGCGCCGGCCCTGACCGAGGCTGCTGGGTTCAAACAGTTCGCCGACAAAGGGGCTCAGGGCCTGCCACCAGCCGTTCGAAAATCCTGGCTGGTGCTTACCGATGCCGTGCACGCTCACCAGCACCCGCTTCGGCTGAACAGGGCCGCGACCCCCCGCGCCGGCCAGGGGCCCAGGGATGGAGGCGGGCGCCGATTGGGCGCCGGCTTCCAGGGCCATGACCGTATCGAGCAACTTCATGTAGGCCTCGATCAGCCGCTCCTGGACCGGAGCCATGTTCCGCGCTCCCCCACCGGCCTCTGAGATGGCTGCGGGAGGCCCATCAACCGCGATCCCATTGGATGGAACAGGCACCAAACCACCACCAACTCCAGCGACAGGCCCAAAAATCGGGCCCTTGAGGGCGCGACCCTCATGGACGGGCACCTGCTCGTAGCCGGATCGCAGGGAAGCGGCCACGGTTTTGATCAGCTTTGGACTGTCCAGGTTGGGATGGGCATGCAGGGCCTGACAAAGGAAATAGGTGAAGGCGCCATTGAAACTGCCGTTGATATAGGCATCTGCGGCCGTCTGGGTCTCCTTGCAGGCCATCAGATTCAAGTTGAGATCCCCAGCCCGGCGCAACTGAGAGGGCTTCACCGGCCTGGAGACCACCGCCCGTGAGCCATCCAGGCCCAGGTCCGGCGGAATCAAAAATCGATTCACGCTCACCTGAGTCTCATCAACAGGCCCCTCCGCCCCCAGACCCCTGGCCTGGGCACCGCTGACAAGCATCTGATGCACCATGCCGCGGGAATCGCGGACGGGCAGGGCGCGACTGCTGCCGCCGGAATGGCAGGTGTCTTTAATGATGATCAGATTGGCATCGCGGCGAACCTGCCGCACCCATTGATACCATTCATCATCAAGAATATAAGTATTAGGATCATTGAAATCCATGTCATACAGACAGGTGATTTCATCGCGCCCATCAGGCTCATCCGCATCGAGATCGGCCACGTTTGAACCATGACCCGAAAAATGGAACACCAGCGTGTCCCCCGCAGAGGCGTTCGCCGTCAACCATTGCCACTCCCGCTTCACCTTAGATTTAATGCCGTCAGCATCAAGGAGCATATGAATGTCATCAGCACTGAACTGAAACCGCTTGATCAGCAGATCTCGCATGGACTGCGCATCATTGACGCAGCCACGCAGGGGCTGGGAAGGATAGGCATTGATGCCACAAAGGAGTGCTTTGCGCGCCATGGATGTAGGCCCTCAAGGAACAACTTTGTCCTAGGACGATCGTCAGCAAAGCCATAGGGGAAGCCGGCAATGGTTCGCGATTGAAGCTAATCTGCACCCATGCGTTTGAACTTAACTCAACCACCCCATCCCCTCCCGACCCCCGGGATCTCTGGCCAGGTCCACAACAGCGCCACGGCCCTGGCCCTTTTCGATCAGCTCGATCCGGTCAGCCCAGCTGAGCTGCTGGGGGACTGGCGCGGCCAAGGCCTGGCCACTGGCCATCCCCTGGACGGAGTGCTGGAGGCCTGGCATTGGCATGGCAAACGCTTCGTCAGCGAAGAGATCGTCCATCCCCTGATCTTCGAGGCGGTAGGCGGCCGCCGCATCAGTGTCGATCCGCGCTGGGTGCCGCTGGCGCTGTTGCGGGCCCCTTGGGTGGGGAGGCTGGCTCCCCTCGCAAGCGTTGGGCCCTGGCTGCTGCCCTTACTGAGCACCGCAAACCCCCGAGCCCGTCTCCGCCAGATCTTGTACCGCGGTCGCCTCAGCACAGCGATGCTCTACGACCAGCTGCCGATCATCGATGTCTTCCGTCGCCTGGCCCCCAACACCCTTCTGGGCCTGATGGACGCCCGGGGCCTGGAGACACCCTTCTTCTTCACATTGCGACGGGAAACAGCCCCTGAGCAGGAACCCGTCGTGGCTGCCAACCCCCAGGGGCGGGCGGCACCCTGAGTAAGTTGAGACCACCGCTATCGGCGTTCGCCCGCCTGTCCTGTGCCTCGATTCAGCCGTTGGTGGCTAACACTGTTGGCCGCAGGTCTGTTGCCCCTGGGTGGCCTGCTCGGCGGTTGCGAGCTCAAGCCCAAGCCCAAGTCGCCTGCGACAACGGCCTTGGCCCCAAGGCGAGTATCGGCCCTGGGCCGGATCGAACCGGAAACCAAAATACGCAAGGTGGCGATTTCCAACTCCCTCAGCGGCGATCGGGTGGAGTCCCTGCTGGTGGATGAAAACCAGATCGTCAAAAAGGGGCAACCCCTGGCCATCCTCAATAGCCAGGGCACCCTCAAGGCCGCCCTCGACGAAGCCGAAGGGCAAGTGGCTATTTCGCGCAGCAAATTGGACCAAGTGCGAGCGGGTGCAAAACAAGGAGAAATCGATGCCCAGCGCTACAAGATTGAAAGCCTCCAGCACAAACTGGCCGGCGAAAAATTAGCCCAGGATCAAAACGTGGCCAGCAAGTTGGCCAAGTTGAATGAAGCCAGCATCGAAGCCAAGCGCTACGACCAGCTCTTCGCGGCCGGAGGCTCCTCCGAGCTGGAGAGAGATCGCTACAGAACCCGAGCGGCTACAAGTCGTGCTGACTATCAACAGGCGCTGGAAACCCGCGAAGGCACCTTGAGCACCCTGAAGTCCCAGATCACCAGCGAACAACAAACCCTGGTCAAAATCTCGGAAGTGCGCGGCGTTGATGTCGTGGCCTCTGAAAGCGAGCTCAAGAAAGCCATGGCCTCCCGTGATCGGGCCCGTCAGGAGCTGTCCTATGCCACCGTGCTTGCCCCCCAGGACGGCCAGATCCTCAAAATCAACGCTCGCCCAGGTGACAAGGTCGGTGATGACGGATTGCTGGAGATGGCCGACACCAGTCGCATGGTGGTCGTGGCCGAGGTCTATCAAACAGACATGCGTGACATCCGCGTTGGACAGAAAGCCAACATCTCCGCCGATGGCTTCCAAGGAAGTGTGCCGGCCACGGTGTATCAGATCAACTCCCAGGTGCTGCGGCAGAGCATCTTCAGCGGCGAACCCGGTGAGAATCTCGACCAGCGCGTCTTTGAGGTGAAGCTGCGCATGGAACCCAGCGAAGCCATGGCAGCAAGGGTGCGTCATGCCTCCAACCTTCAGGTCAATGTGATCTTTGATCCCCCGGATCAGGAAGCTCAGAATCAGGACGCTGCGAAACCATGATCAATCCCCTCAAGAAGTTTCTGAAACGGACGCCGGTCGCCTGGTTGCAAACCACCAATAACCCCACCAAGTTGCTGATCGGCGTCGCAGGAGTCAGCTTCTCGAACTTACTGATGTTCTTCCAGTTGGGGTTGATGGACAGCCTCTACAACAGTCAGCGCAAACCCATCGACCACTTTCAGGCCGATTTGGTGATGGTCAGCAGCAAATACAGCAACCTCGGTGCTCTGCAGGAATTTCAACGCAGCCAGCTGTATCAGGTTCTCGGCATCGAAGGGGTCGAATCCGTTGCGCCCCTGCGGATTGGCCGCGCCAACTGGATCACTCCATCAACACGACAATCCTATGATGTTTCAGTCTTCGGAGTCGACCTTGATAAGCCGTCACTAGATTTCCCTCAGATTGAAGAGAACCGCAGTCGATTAAACATATTAAGCAATGCCCTCTTCGACCGCAATTCAAAAAAGCAATACGGTGATGTTCAGAAAGTCGTCAAAAAGGACGGCTTGGCCCTGGTCGAAATCAGTGGCAAACAGATTCGCGTGATTGACACCTTCACCATGGGTGCCACCTTTGCCGCCGAAGCCAATCTGATCACCTCCGACAACACCTATCTCTATCTTTTCCCCAAGGCGGATGCCCGCAAGATCCAGGTCGGCCTGATCAGGCTCAAACCCGGCACGGATCCACAGGTCGTCAAGAACACCATCAATTCCTTTATCAGTAAAGATGTTCGCATTGAAACCCGCGAGGGGCTCTCCAAGCTGGAGGTGGCTTATTGGAGGCGCAATTCGTCCGTGGGCTTCATCTTCTCCTTGGGCGTTCTGGTGGGCTTCATCGTTGGCAGCATCATTGTCTATCAGATTCTCTTTGGCGATGTCATGAATTCCCTACCCCAGTACGCCACCCTCAAGGCCATGGGCTATCGCGACAGCTATGTCATCAGCATCGTCATCCAACAATCAGCCATTTTGGCCTTGGTGGGCTTCTTCCCCGGGGTTTTGCTTTCAATGGGTCTTTATTCCCTGTTGGCCACGGTCACCAAACTCACCGTCTTCATGACCACAACCCGAGCCCTGCAGGTGCTGGCCCTCACCTTCGTGATGTGCGTGGGCTCCGGCACCCTGGCCACCCGCAAACTGGTGCAACTGGATCCCGCCGATGTCTTCTGATACTGCAAGCCCGAATCCGGTAGCCGGGGAATCCAGCAGCGAGCCGATCATCTCCCTGAAGCACGTCAATCACTGGTTTGGCAGCGGCGAAGAGCGCAAACATGCCCTCAAGGACATCAGCCTGGACATCTATCCCGGCCAGATCATCATTTGCACCGGACCCTCCGGCTCCGGCAAAACCACCCTGCTGACGATGCTCGGCGGCCTGCGCTCCTGTCAGGACGGCAGTCTGCGCATCCTCGGCCAGGAACTGCTGGGGGCCAGCAAGGAACAACTGGCCCAATTACGCCTGAATGTGGGCTTCATCTTCCAGGCCCACAACCTGATGATGTTTCTCAATGCCCGGCGCAATGTGCGCCTTTCTCTCGAACTGCACGACAAATACTACGAGCAGGATATGGATAAAATCGCCACAACCATGCTGGAGAAGGTCGGCCTGGGCGACAGAGTCGATTACTTTCCCGCCAATCTCTCTGGCGGACAGCGACAACGGGTTGCCATCGCCCGCGCCCTGGTCAGCCAACCCAAAATTCTGCTCGGTGATGAACCAACGGCCGCACTGGATAAAGAATCGGGACGAACCGTGGTGAATCTGATGAAGGAAATGGCGGAAAAAGAGAAGACCACAATCATCATGGTCACCCACGACAACAAAATTCTCGACGTTGCCGATCGCATCATTCTGGTCGAGGATGGCGAACTGGCCTCCAGTGAAAAAGAAGCGGCCTTCGTCGAACGCATGCGCGGCTCCTGAGGTCCCTTTCATGTCCCAGGAGCAGCTCGATGCCTTCCTGCGCAAAGTGGCCACTGACGCCACCCTGCAGCAAAGCCTCAAGGGCTGCAATGCCGCATCAGCCAGTGCCCTGGCCCAGCGGCATGGATTCCTGGTCAACAGCGCCGATTTCAGCCTGCGCGGTGCTGAAAACAGCTTTCTGCAGCGCCATTGCCCCCCCGGGCGCCCCCAGCCAGCCCAGGCCTCAAGCCTGGATCTCGGCTGCGGCGACAGACCGCGCAACCCCTTTGGTGCGGGCCGTTCCCTGGGACTGGATCTTGCCGCCTGCCCAGAGCGAGGGATCGCGGCGTGTGATCTCTTCCGTGAGCCGATCCCCCATCCGGATGGTGAATTGGATTACATCACCGCCTTTGACTTTCTCGAGCACGTCCCGCGGGTGGCCTGCGGCCCCGAAGCCACCCGCTTCCCTTTCATCGAACTGATGAATGAGATCAACCGCGTTCTCAAGGAAGGCGGACTCTTTTTTTCACGAACTCCGGCCTATCCCGCCAAAGAAGCCTTCCAAGATCCAACACACGTCAATATCATCACCGACCAAACCATTCCCTATTACTTTTGCCTCAACAATGGGACTGGCGAGGGTCCCTGGGCCCGCCGCTACGGCTTTGAAGGCGAATTCCTGCTGCTGGCCCAAGAGCGATTCGGCTGCTGGCTCATGGTGCTCCAAGCCCGATGCCCCAAGGCGGATCTGGAGCGCGCCCTGAGGGCCCCCCTGCCCAACGCCAGCGGCTCTCAGCCCCCCGCACCAACCCCCGCCGATCCCTGATCGGGCGCAGCCAGGGGCCCCAGGGCATCCAATTTGGCCATCAAGCGGCGGGCGGCGGCCACCCAGGTGGCATCAAAGGCTCCGGCGCTGCCATGGGTGCAGGCGATCGGCCAGGTCCCCAGACGCAGGCCAAGGCGGCGGGCTGAATAACAGAAATCAGTGTCGTAGCAATGAAACCGAAACTGGGGATCAAAGCGCAGGCCACTCTCCAGGAGGATGCGACGGCGACAGGCCAGAAACAAGCCATCGAGCAAATCGACCGAGGCCGGCGCCACCCCGAAATCTTCGGGACGTACCTGGGCCGAATCGAAATGATTCAACGAGCCGGACTGGCGCGCCGTACGGTTCAGATGCACCTGCCCATCATCTCCGAGACCATGGGCCCAGCCCGGTTGGCCGTAGGGCACGCCGCTGGCACCAACAAGGCCAACCACCGCAAATTGACTGAGGGCTAGTTGTAGTTGAAAAGCCAGATTCCAATCATGGAGATACACGTCATCATGGACAAAAACGAGAATGGCATCGTCATCGCTGGCCTCAATGGCTTCGTTGTAAAGGCTCGCCAACCCCATCGCCGCCTCGCCGCTATTGGCCGCCCGTAAATAAAGGCGGGGCCGAAGACGCTTGGGGAATTGCTGAAGACTGCGGCCCAGCAAGGTAGCCCTGGCAAAATGACGCGCCGGCAGCTGGCTGGCCACCACGAGGCAGACAGCAGGACCGGGCGCATGGGTCGGCATCAACGGCCCACGAGCTTTTGGCGCAGGTTCTTGATGCGATCCCGCAGATTGGCGGCTTCCTCGTATTCCAGATTCTTGGCCGCCGCCTTCATGCGGTCCTCAAGCTGAATGATCAGCTCGGGCAGGGAATCAAGGGGGACTTCGTTATGGGCCGCCTGTTCGACAGCCTCATCGAGCTGTTCATCATTGAGACGCCTGGAGACTTCAAGGAAAGCCAGAATTGAATTGCCGGCCCGTTTGCCCGCAGGGCTTGGAGTGATGCCGTGCTTTTCGTTGTAGGTGTGCTGAATCGCCCGTCGCCGTTCGGTCTCCGAGATCGCCTTGGCCATGGAGTCGGTGAGATTGTCGGCATACAACAGCGCCACACCTTCGATATGGCGCGCCGCCCGACCGATGGTCTGGATCAAGGAGCGCTCGGCCCGCAGAAACCCCTCCTTGTCCGCATCAAGAATGGCCACCAGAGAAACCTCCGGTAGATCAAGACCCTCGCGCAGCAGGTTGACCCCCACGAGCACGTCATATTCGCCATTGCGCAGATCCTGGAGAATCTCGATCCGCTCGATCGAATGGATCTCGGAGTGCAGATAGCGCACCCTTACCCCATGCTCGGCCAGATAGTCGCTGAGATCCTCCGCCATGCGTTTGGTGAGGGTGGTCACCAGCACCCGCTGGTCCTTGCCGGCCCGAAGGCGTATTTCACCGAGCAGGTCATCCACCTGACCCTCGGTGGGTCGCACCTCAACGATGGGATCCAAGACGCCAGTGGGCCGGATCACCTGTTCGACCACCTGATCCTTGCTCTGGGCCAACTCCCAGGCGCCAGGAGTAGCACTGACGAAAATGGTCTGGGTGGCCTTCTCCCAGAACTCCTCGGCCTTGAGGGGTCTGTTGTCAGCGGCACTGGGCAGGCGAAAACCATGCTCAATCAACACCTGTTTGCGGCTTTGATCGCCGTTGTACATGGCCTGCAGCTGCGAGCAGGTGACATGGCTCTCATCCACCACCAGAAGCCAGTCCTTGGGGAAGTAATCGATCAGGCATTCGGGGGGAGTCCCGGCCGAACGACCGGCAAGGTGGCGGGCATAATTTTCAACGCCGTTGCAGTAACCCACCTGCTCCAACATCTCCAGGTCATAGGTGGTGCGTTGTTCCAGGCGCTGAGCCTCCAAAAGGCGGCCCTGTTCGTTGAGGAGGTCGAGGCGCTGGCGCAATTCGGCCCGGATGGCCTTGATGGCCTCCTGGAGACGATCCTTGGGGGTGACAAAGTGCTTAGCAGGGTAAATATTGATGCTTTCCAAACTCTGCAAAATCTCGCCTGTGGTGGGATCGACATAGCGAATAGCCTCGACGTCGTCACCAAAAAGCTCAATGCGCACCAGGCGATCCTCATAGGCGGGGCCGATCTCCAGGACATCGCCACGCACCCGAAAACGTCCTCGACTGATCTCAATGTCATTGCGGCTGTATTGATTGTTGACCAATTCCCGCAACGACGTACGTAGATCGAGACGATCGCCCACCTGAAAGCGAACGGCGGCCTTCAGATATTCCGATGGAATTCCCAAACCATAGATGCAACTGATCGACGCCACAACAATCACATCGCGCCGCTCAAACAGAGAACGGGTGGCCGAGTGGCGCAACATGTCGATCTCTTCGTTGATCGACGCGGTTTTGGCGATGTAAGTATCCGAAACCGGCACATAGGCTTCCGGTTGATAGTAGTCGTAATAGGAGATGAAATATTCAACCGCATTCTCCGGAAAAAATTCCCGTAATTCATTGCACAACTGCGCCGCCAAGGTCTTGTTGTGAGCCAACACCAAAGTCGGCCGCCCCGTGCGGGCAATCACATTGGCAATCGAAAAGGTCTTGCCAGTGCCCGTGGCACCAAGCAGGGTCTGAAAGCGCTCACCGGCCTCGACCCCATGGACCATGGCCTCAATGGCGGCGGGCTGGTCCCCCTTGGGCTCGTAGGGGGCATGCAGCTGGAACGGTTTCATCGCTCCATTGTCGCCGGCCCAATCGGCGATCGTCCAGGACGGTCATCGCTCCGCGACCACACCAGGGAGCGATCTAGGCGGGGGCCTCAGGCGGCGGTGCCCGTGCTCAGGGCCATGGCGCGCAGCAGGGGCACCTCCAAGCCGAACATCTTCAGGGCGATGAAACTAATGATGCTGTACACCAGGGATCCCAAGAAGGCGCTGCCGAGGCCATAACGCAATTTGAAGCCCTGAATCAGCCAAGCGGTGACCGCAAACAGGATCGCCGAAATCAACCACTCGAACAGGAAGCCGACCGGCAGCAAGCCGCCCAGGGTGGTGACCATCTTCAAGGGAGCCAATAAAAGCCGCAGGGGCCAAACCATCAGGGTGCCCAGGAAGGCGATCACCAGCGAAGACACCAAGGCGATCCGAAAGCTGATCATGTCCACCCCCAGCGGCATCCGGCTCACCAGGATCAGGATCAGGGCCCTGACAGGCCACTGCAGCATCCAGGCCAGGGAATGGGACATGGCAGAAGCACACTCTGGCCGCAAACTAGACAAACCCAAAGGGGACGACAACGCCCCCTTCACAACCCGCCAGGGATCAGCCGAGGACTGGACTGGAAACGGCGCTGATCCGAGGCATGGCCTGCCGTAACCCGCGCACGGCCGCCACCATGGACCAATCATCCTGAAGACGATTCACGGCCGAACCCACACCCACGCCACTGGCACCGGCCGCCAGGGCCATCGGAATGGTCACCTCCGACAGGCCTGAGGCGCACAGCACGGGCAAATCGACGACACGACTGATGGCATGGGCAGCGGCCAGGGTGGGGGCCGCCTTCTCGATCAAGCCCAGAATCCCCGGAGCCACGGGGTGAGCACTGGTCCCTCCCTCCGTCTGGATCAGATCGGCGCCGGCGGCGGCCAGATCGACCGCGAGTTGCGCCTGTTGATCGAGGGGCAGCCCGTGGGGCACGGTCACCGACAGCACCACCTCAGGGAGGAGAGCGCGGGTGGCCCGGGTGATCGCCAGCACCTCCTGGGCGCCAAACACCCGGCCTTCGGCATAGAAGCTGTCGAAATTACCGATCTCGACCATGGCGGCACCGGCCGCCACCGCCGCGGGGAACAGCTCGGGATCCACCGCCGACACGCACAGAGAAAGACCGGGGGTGTCCCGAGCCACCTGGCGCACCAAATCGGCATCACAGGCCAGATCAAGCAGGTCGGCGCCACCGGCGGCGGCGGCGGCGGCAATGCGGCCCACGGAATCCGCGTCAAAATTGGCCAATCCGGCGATCACCTTGAGCAGACGTTTCTGGTGGAGCGCCTCCTGCAGCGCGATCGGCAGGCTGGAAAGACGCGACATGCTCGAATCCATGACTATTCAGCTCTGATTCTCCCATCCAAGGCCATGTCCGCCGCCGGCGCCCCCGATCAGGTCACCCCCTGGAGCGCCGATCATCTAAAACTCCACCGCCATCTACGACGCCAGCCCAGCCTGCTGCCCGCCGGATCCCCTCTGCTACTGAGTGTGTCCGGAGGCCAGGATTCAATGACCCTGACGAGGTTGCTCGCGGACCTGAGCCATCTGCACGGCTGGACCCTGACCCTCTGGCACGGTGACCATGGCTGGCGGCCTGAATCCGGCCGCCAGGCCGATGAATTGGCCACCTGGGCCGGCGGCGAAGGGTTCCCCCTGGTTCTTGATCGCGCCGATCCGCCCCCGGCCTCCGAAGCCCGGGCACGCCATTGGCGCTATGGGCGCCTGGCGGCGGTGGCTGCGGAGCGGGGCATCGACCATGTCGTGACCGGACACACCGCCACGGACCGAGCCGAAACGGTACTGATCAATCTGGCCCGGGGCAGTCACCGCCGCGGCCTGGCCAGCCTCCGTCCCAGCCGCCCTCTGCAGGGCGGTCAAGGGGCCAGCCCCCATCTGGTGCGCCCCCTTCTGCTGTTCAGCAGAGAGGACACGGGGCGCTTCTGCCGCAGTCGGGGTCTGCCGGTCTGGCTGGATGCGAGCAATCAGGATCGAAGCTTCGGACGCAACCGGATTCGCGCCGAAGTGCTTCCCGTCCTGGAAGAGCTGCACCCTGGCGCCCAGCGGCGCATCAGCCTTCAGGCCGAACGGCTAGCCCAGGAAAACGAGCAACACCAACAACTGGTAGCCCTGGCCCTCGGGGCTCTCGATCGGCAGGGGCTGGCTGGACCCGGCCTTGATCGCCGTCAGCTGGGGCAGCTCGCGGTGGCCAACCAGCGGGCCCTTCTGCAGCACTGGCTTCGCCAGCAGGGCGTCGGCGAACTGGCAGCCCCAGCGCTCGAGACCCTGCTGATCTCCCTGGCCCCCAACAAGGGGCCAGGCCAGATGAATCTGGGGTCAGGATGGTGTTTGAGCTGGGATCGCTGCACACTGCACCTCATTCCCCCAGCCAGCGCTTTCCCCTGATCTCCATGGACCCCACCACCTTTTCCCAGCGCTACGGGCAGATCGAGGAGGCTTACCGCCAGCAGGAATGGCCCTCCGTCATGGAACAGGGCCAAACCCTCCTGGGTGATCTGGAAAAGAACCCCCAGGAGGGAACGGCCCTGAAGACCCGGCTCCAGCTGCTGATGGCCCACACCCTGCTCTACGGGTTCAGCGATCTGATGATGGCTGAGGACCTTTACACCAAGGTCGCGGCGGACAGCAGCGAGAGCTCCATTCAGCCGCTGGCCGAGGAGGGCATTCGCAACTGCCGTGCCATGCGGGCCCAACGTCGCGAAAAGGAAGCTCGCGACCAGGCCGAAGAGGCACTGAGACGCAAAAACGAGCAAGAGGCCCAGAGCAGAGCCCAGGCGGGAACGAATGGCAGCGGCCCAACCACAGCAAGTCAGTCCCCCAACCAAAGTCCCGTCATGCCGTGGTTGACGAGAGGGGATGACAGTGGATTGGCAGCTGCCGCCGCCCAGGCCATGAGCGTGGCGAACTTGGCGTTGGTGAATCCGATCCTGACGCCGGTGGGCGAGACCCTGATTCCAGAGATCGTCGAAGAACCCGAACTGATGGAACTCCACCAGGCCGAGAGTTCGCTGGCGGAAGAAGTCGACCTGATGGTGCGGGACCGCCTGGGTGTGGGACTGAATGAGCTGGGGGATCGCAACCGCCATTCCATCGAGGCGGTGGCCCTGGCCGAACAAGCCGAAAAAGAGGAGGAAGCCACCCAGGTCCCCGTCCAACCCGAGGACGAGGACCTGATGGCCGGACTGCTGCGGGTGGTGCTGTCCTGAGGCGAGCTCAGCCGGCCACGGCGGCGGAGCGACGCCGGCGGGCACGGCCCTCGGGCTCAGCCTCGACCAAGGCTTCCTGAGGAGCAACGGCCGCTTGAGTCTGGACAGCGGCAGGGGCTGGGGCTGGCACGGGCCGCGGGGCACTGCTGGCCGCAGGAGTCAGACGTTGGACACCAGCCGGGGCTTCCCGACCCACTTCACGACGCCCTCCGCGGGGAGCCGGTCGGGTGTCGGGCTCCTGGTCAACCTGACCCTTGTAGGCCGGGGTGCCGGCAGGAGCAGGCTGCACCAGACAAAGGATGAGGGGATCCACCTGGAGCTCACGGCGAAGACGACGTTGCAGGCCCAGTTCGACCTCCCGTTGCACCCCGACCCAATCGACATCGGGGGCCGTACCACCGGTGTGACGCGCCAACTGATTCCAGCGATTTTCAAGCACCCAACCGATCTCCCGTTCCGCCCACACCGAGAGCTTGCGGGGGTCGGCCGTTGTGACGACACCACGCAGATTCACCCGGGGAGGAGCGACCATGAGGCCATCGGTGCTGATCGCGGCCAGCAGGGTGATCACCCCATCTTCGGCAAGCTGCTGGCGCTCCTTGAGCACCCGGGCATCGACGATGCCGTTGCGGGACGCATCCAGCAATTCGATGCCCGCCTTGACAGGATCACCCTTGCGGATGCCATCGGCGGTGAGTTCAACGACGTCGCCGTTGTCGATGATCAAACAATGATCGGCCGGCACACCCATGGACTGGGCGGTACGGGCATGGGCGACCAACATGCGGTGCTCGCCATGGACCGGTACAAAGAATCGCGGACGGGTCAGGGCCAGCATCAGCTTTTCGTCTTCCTGGGATCCGTGGCCGGAGACATGGATCCCTTCGCCCTTGCCATAGACCACCTTGGCGCCAAGCATCATTAGACGGTCGATGGTGTTGACCACCGAAATCGTGTTCCCCGGAATCGGGCTGGCCGAAAAGATGATGGTATCGGTGCTTTTCACCTGAACCTGGGGATGATCGCCGCGGGAAATGCGACTCAGGGCCGCGAGGGGCTCGCCCTGACTGCCGGTCATGAGCAGCAGGGTTTCGCGATCCGGGAGATCACGAATCTGCTTGATCGGCACGAACAGATCATCGGGGCAGCGCATGTAGCCCAATTCACGCGCCTTGGCGATCACATTGAGCATCGAGCGGCCCAGAAGTCCAACCTTGCGGCCGTGCTTGAGGGCAAGTTCCAGAATCATCGAAACCCGATGCACCGAACTGGCAAAGGTGGTGATGATGACTCGCCCGTCAGCATTGGCGATGTGGCGATCTAGGTTGGGGAAAACGGCCCGCTCCGGCGGTGTGAAACCGGGCAATTCAGCATTGGTGGAATCACTGAACAAGCAGAGAACACCCTTTTCGCCGTAGTGGGCCATCCGCTGAATGTCGAAGTATTCGCCATCGACGGGGGTATGGTCGAATTTGAAATCGCCGGTGAACACAACCACCCCGACAGGCGTTGTAATGGCGAGGGAGAAACTATCGGCGATCGAATGGGTATTGCGAATGAATTCGACCTTAAAGTGTTGACCGATTGAAACCACTTCCCGGGGGCTGACTGTCTGGAGCTTGGTACGATCCATCACCCCAGCCTCCTCCATCTTTCCTGTCAGCATCGACAGGGCCAAACGGGGGCCATAGATGATTGGTATATTGAAATTTTTGAGGTGATGGGGAATACCGCCGATATGATCTTCATGGCCATGAGTAACGATCATGCCACGGATTCGCTTCTGATTCTCACGCAGATAACTGGTATCAGGCAGCACCACGTTGACCCCATGCATGCCATCGCTGGGGAACGCCAGGCCAGCATCGACAAGCATCAGCTCGTCGCCATATTCGAAAACACAGGTGTTCTTGCCAATTTCATGCAATCCGCCCAGGGGAATGACCCGCAGAGTGGGGGCCTTGGCGGCGGCCGAATGGCTATTTCCGTTGGAATTGGTCATGAATGATCTCTTTGCAAAATGTTGTCTTGAACGTGAAGCGGGCCTTGGCGTCAGGTGGGACGCAGGGCGGCCAGGATGGAGCTGAGTCGTTCACGCACGGTGGTATCTGCGGGCAAAAGGGGCAAACGGGGGGCACCCACAGGCCAGCCACCCATTTCCAGGGCCGCCTTGAGGGGAATGGGATTGGTGGTGCAAAAAAGAGCGCGGAACAAAGGCAGAAGCTGCTCATGAAGACGCAGGGCTTCGCATCCGTCCCCAGCCAGGTAGGCACCGATCAGGGACTGAATCTCCTCACCCACCAAATGACTGGCGACACTGACCACACCAACGGCGCCCACGGCCAACATCGGCAGGGTCAGGGCATCGTCGCCGCTGTAGATCGCTAGGCGATTGCCACAAAGGGCCCGTAGCTGGCTGACCTCCTCGGTGGTGCCGCTGGCGGCTTTGTAACTCAGAACGTTGGGCCGATCCAGAAGCCGGGCCGTGGTCTCCGGCGCCAGGCTGCAGCCGGTGCGGCCCGGAATGTTGTAGAGCATCAGCGGCAAATCGGAGGCTGCCTCCGCCACCGCCCGGAAATGGGCCTCCAGGCCCTCCTGGGGGGGTTTGTTGTAGTAGGGCACGACCACCAGGGCCCCATCAGCCCCGTGGTCTGCCGCAGCGCGGGTGGCGGCAACCGCCTCCACCGTGCAGTTGCTGCCGGTGCCCGCCAGCACCTTGGCCCTGCCGGCCACGGCGGAGCGCACAGCCTTGAGCATGGCCAGCTGTTCCTCCCAGCTAAGGGTGGGTGATTCTCCGGTGGTGCCGCAGACCACCAGCCCATCGGAACCATGGCGCACGAGATGGTCGGCCAGACGCTCTGCGGTCGCTAGATCGACGACCCCTTCACCATCAAAGGGAGTGACCATGGCCGTGATCACCCGCCCGAAGGGGAGGGCACCAGCGGCCAGGGGAACGGCAGCGCTCATGGGGTATCTCCGGGGGGTGGGGCCATCAGCCGTTCGGCGATCTGAATGGCATTGAGGGCGGCACCCTTGCGGATCTGGTCACCACAGAGCCAGAGCTCGAGGGCATGGGGATCACTCAGGTCCTGGCGGATCCGGCCGATGGCGACGGGATCGCGGCCCGTCACATCGGTAGGCATCGGGAAGCGGTTGGTGGCGAAATCCTCGATCAATTCCACACCCGGGGCCACCGCCAGCAGATCCCGGGCCTCCTGGACGGGGAAGGGCTCGTCGAATTCGATGTTCACGGCCTCGGAATGGGCCCGCAGCACGGGAACCCGCACGCAGGTTGCACTCAGACGTAATTGGGGCAGACCCAGGATCTTGCGGGTCTCATGCACCATTTTCAATTCTTCTTCGCAATAGCCGTTGGCCTGCAAGGGCGAATTGTGCAGAAACAGGTTGAAGGCCAAGGAATGGGGCAGCACCTCACTGACCGGGGTGCCGCCCTCCAGCACCACACGGCTGAGCCGCTGGAGTTCTTCCATGGCACGGGCCCCGGCACCGCTGGCGGATTGATAAGTGCTGACCACGACGCGACGCAGGGGGCGCCGGGCCGCCAGGGGCGCCAGGGCGAGGGTCAGTAGAATCGTGGTGCAGTTGGGATTGGCGATGATGCCGCGGTGCTGAAAGGCCTGATCGCCATTCACCTCAGGCACCACCAACGGCACGTCGGCATCCAGACGAAAGGCGCTGGAGTTATCGATGACCACCGTGCCCGCCGCTGCCGCCTGGGGGGCCCACCGGCGTGACACCGAGCCACCGGCGGAAGCCAACAGCAGATCGAGACCTTCGAAAGCGGAATCGTCTACCGCCCGGACCGGCAGGGATTCCCCTTGCCAGTTGAGGGTCTGGCCCGCCGAACGGGGCGAAGCCAGGGGGCGCAGTTCGCTGACGGGAAAGTGACGCTCCGCCAGCAGGGCCAGCAACTCGACCCCGACGGCGCCGGTGGCGCCCAGAATCCCGACCCGCAGGGGACGGTCAGGCAAAGCACGTTCAGAAATGAGGGAGGCGTTCAGGGCAGGAGTGGGGGATGGGAACGGCACAGCGATGGTGTGAACCGGAAACAAAAATCAAAAGAAGCGCCGCAGGGACGAACCAACCGCATGGGGGCTCGACTTCGCCGATTCGGCGCTGGGCATGGTGCGGGAGTGGATGGGGAGGGGGTCGGTAAGGGAAAGGTGGAAAAGGATGGCTCTGGAAAATCCTGGAAACGACGCCCTCAAGACGGATGAATGGTTTCGGGGATTCGCGGCAGTGGTCGGATCGGGATCCGATGTTCGGCGGGGTCGGACCAGGGAAACCCCTCCTGGGGATTCAATGGCTCGGGAGGATATGGACACTTCTGTGCGTCTCTCCAACACTAGGGCGCCAGCCCCCCCCTGCGCCACTTTCTAGGATTGGATGTCGCCCGACGATCGGCCCGTTTCATGAGTCCAGCCGCCAACACCGCTTCCGCCACCCCAGGGGCCGATCTGAAAGTCTCCACATCCCCCCGCCCCGGCAGTCGACTGGCGGTTGAGGTGGCCGTGCCGGCGGACCGCAGTCAGGCCAGCTACGAAGGAGCCGTCACAAAACTGAGCCGCAGCGTCAAGTTGCCTGGTTTTCGCCAGGGCAAGGTGCCCAAAGCAGTGCTGCTTCAGCAGATCGGTCCCACCCGTCTGCGAGCCACCGCCCTGGAGGACCTGATCGAGACTGTGGTGCGAGAGGCCCTGGAACAGGAAACGATCGCGGCGATTGGCCGTCCGGAGCTTGAGGAAAGTTTCGAGGCTCTGCTGGAACGCTTCACCCCCGGCGAAGAACTGGTGATCACCATGGCCCTGGATGTGGAGCCCACCCCCAGCCTCAAGGCGACCCGGGGCCTCCAGGCTGAGGCCGAGCCCGTGGTGTTCGATCCGGCCCGGGTGGACGAACTGCTCGAACAATCCCGCCGCCAGCTGGCGACCCTGCTGCCTGTGGAAGATCGGGCTGCCGCCAGTGGCGACGTGGCCCGCATCAGCTTCAGCGGCAGCTTCACCGACAACGACGAAGCCATCCCCAACGGCAGCAGCGACGGCATGGAGGTGGAACTGGAGGAGGGCCGCATGATCCCTGGCTTTGTCGAGGGGATCCTGGGCATGGCGGTCGGCGAAAGCCGCAGCGTCACCTGCCAGTTCCCCGAGTCCTACCCCCAGGAGGAGGCCGCCGGTCGCGAAGCCCGTTTCACAATCACCCTGCTCGATCTCAAGACCCACGAACTCCCAGTCCTGGACGATGCGTTCGCCCAACAGGCAAGTGACAAAAGCACGCTGGCCGAACTGCGTGCCGACCTTGAGGCTCGTCTCAAGGACGACAGTGAGCGTCGGCACCGCGGCAATCGCCACGAAGCCCTGCTGAATGCTCTGGTGGAACAACTGGAAGTGGAACTGCCTGAAACCCTGATTCAGCAGGAAATCCGCCAACTGATCGAACAGACCGCCGGTCAGATCGCCCAGCAGGGCATGGATGTGAAGAAGCTGTTCACCCAGGATCTGATTCGCAGCCTGATGGAAACCTCAAGGCCAGAGGCGGAGCAGCGCCTGCGTCGCAACATGGCGCTGCGGGCCCTGGCCCAGGCCGAGACCATTGAGGTGGCTGCAGCCGACTTGGAGAGCCGCCTGCAGGAGGTTCGACGCGACCTCAAGGCCGACGCCTCCATCGACCAGCAACGCCTGAGGATGGCCGTGGAGGACGACCTGCTGCGCGATCGCCTGCTGGGGTGGCTGGAAGCCAACAACACCGTCATCGAAAAGGTGGCCCAGGACCCTGCCGCGGCGGAGGCCCCCACGGCCCCCGATGACATCAAAAAAGCCTCCAAGGACAAGGAAAAAGACAAAGGCAAAGGCAAAGGCAAAGACAAATCCGACAAGGACAAGGACTGAGGCTTTCCCCAGGGCCGACGCTCCGACCGACAGGCGAAGCACAGCGGCCCATAGATTGCTGAACAAGTGACCGTCCAGCCAGCGCCTGCGTGAACGCTCCCCTTCCCCCTTCCCAGCCCAGTGCCACCCGACCGCATTCGGTCCAATGCCTCTGGGACGGCCCCCTTGTCAGCAGTGGACCCCTTATGGCGCCGATGGCCAGTCCAGGGGTCCTGCCCACGGTGGTCGAACAGTCCGGTCGGGGGGATCGGGCCTTCGACATCTATTCACGGCTGCTGCGAGAGCGCATCATTTTTCTGGGGACAGGAATTGACGACCAGGTCGCCGATTCACTGGTGGCACAAATGCTGTTCCTGGAAGCGGAAGATCCAGAAAAAGACATCCAGATTTACATCAATTCTCCCGGCGGCTCGGTTACATCAGGCCTAGCCATCTACGACACGATGCAGCAGGTCAATCCCGATATTGTCACCATTTGCTATGGGCTAGCCGCCAGCATGGGGGCGTTCCTTCTCTCCGGTGGCACCAAGGGCAAGCGCCTAGCCCTCCCCAATGCTCGCATCATGATTCACCAACCCCTTGGAGGCGCCCAGGGGCAGGCGATCGACATTGAGATCCAAGCCCGCGAGATTCTCTTCCTCAAAGACACCCTCAACGGCTTGATGGCCGAGCACACCGGACAGCCCCTGGCCAAGATCGCTGAAGATACAGACCGCGACTATTTCCTTTCTCCATCAGAAGCGGTTGAATACGGTCTCATCGATCGGGTCGTCACTGACAGTGCCCGGTTTGATCGTTAAGGAAGGCTGACGAACCCCGGGTTCGAGGCGATCCTTGATCCTGGGTCCAACGCCCCACCAGTCCGGATGCTCCGCCGCCTCCCGCCCCCCTGCCGATGGCCAAGTTCGACGCCCACCTGAAGTGCTCCTTCTGCGGAAAGTCCCAGGAGCAGGTGAGAAAGCTGATCGCGGGGCCGGGTGTCTACATCTGTGACGAATGCATCGATCTCTGTAACGAGATTCTTGATGAGGAGCTGGTCGACAGCCAGGGCCATGGCACTCGCCCCGCCAGCGAATCGGGCCGACGCGTCGCCACCCCCAAAAAGCCGGCCAAGCCCGTGCCTACCCTGGCCTCGATCCCCAAACCCCAGCAGATCAAAAGTTTCCTCGACCTCCAGGTGGTGGGCCAGGAAGACGCCAAGAAGGTGCTGTCAGTGGCGGTTTACAACCACTACAAGCGCCTGGCCTGGCAGGGGGATGGCAAAGGCGAAACCGACCTGGCCGCCCCCCGCCTGCACAAATCGAACATCCTCCTGATCGGGCCCACGGGGTGCGGCAAGACCCTGCTGGCCCAATCCCTGGCGGAACTCCTGGATGTTCCCTTCGCCGTCGCAGACGCCACCACCCTCACCGAGGCGGGCTATGTGGGTGAGGATGTCGAGAACATCCTGCTGCGGCTACTTCAGAAGGCCGATATGGATGTGGAACAGGCCCAGCGCGGCATCATCTACATCGATGAAATCGACAAGATTGCCCGCAAGAGCGAAAACCCCTCCATCACCCGAGATGTCTCCGGTGAAGGGGTTCAGCAGGCCCTGCTCAAGATGCTGGAGGGCACGGTCGCCAATGTGCCCCCCCAGGGAGGCCGCAAGCACCCCTACCAGGACTGCATCCAGATCGACACCAGCCAGATCCTGTTCATCTGCGGCGGTGCCTTCGTGGGCCTTGAAGACGTCATCCAGAAACGCATGGGCCGCAACGCCATCGGCTTCCTGCCCGCCGATGGCCATGTCCGACTGCGCCCCAGCAAGGAGCGCCATGCCACCGAGGCCCTACGCCATCTCGAGCCCGATGATCTGGTGCGCTATGGGCTGATCCCCGAATTCATCGGCCGCCTGCCGGTGACGGCCGTGCTCGAACCTCTGGATGCCCAAGCGCTGCAAGCGATCCTCACAGAACCCCGCGATGCCCTGGTCAAACAGTTCCAGACCCTGATGAGCATGGACAACGTGCGGCTGAACTTCGAAGCCGGCGCGGTAGAAGCCATTGCGATTGAGGCCCATCGCCGCAAGACCGGAGCCAGAGCCCTGCGGGGCATCGTCGAAGAGCTGATGCTCGAAGCGATGTATGACCTGCCCTCAAGACGGGACGTGAAGACCTACACCATCACTCGGGAGCTGGTGGAGCAGCGCAGCAAGGCCAAAGTGGTACCCCTGTCGCCAACGGAGCGGGATGAACAGGCCAGCGCCTGAGCCCCGATCACCCGACAAAACCAGACCAGTCTTGATGACCTATCAAGCTCCGCACCATTCGCTGGTGCGCCTCGGTGCTTCTCAGAACAGCCCGATCCGGCCGGGTACAGCCGTGAGAGGGATCCGTCGGAGTCCAGTGGTTAATCAAGAATCCAGCGAAGATCCGTTGGTGGTGGGCAATCCCACCACCAACACTGTTGGACGTTGTGCTCCGCCGGAGTGAGACTGAGACGGTGACTTGCAGCCCAACCGCCCTTGGCCGCCGCCGACCACCTCCAGGCCCCCCGGCAACATGGCCTGTTCAACCACCATGGCATTGACCTGGGCGACGGCACCGTGGCCCACTACCTGGAAGGACGTGAGATCCTGCGCAGCCCCCTGCAGGAGTTTTGCCGAGATCAGGAGATCACGGTGGTCAATTATCCAGACGACAGCTGTTCCCCGGCGGGGGTGACCTTGCGCCGCGCCATGGGTCGGTTGGGCGAGCAAAATTACAACCTGCTCTTCAATAATTGCGAGCACTTCGCCCATTGGTGCAAGACCGGACGCCATCGCAGCAGCCAAGTGGAGGATTGGCTGCACACTGGCAGCCTGGGGGCCCTGGCCTTCGGCCAATTCGTCCCAGCCGCCGTCTTGACCGGCGTGCGGATGCTGCTGAAACAGGGCATCACAGTCGAGCCAGAACATATTGAAAAGGGCAAAGATCTCGCCCTCAAAACCCTGGAGCAGGTCGATGGTCTGCGGGCCAAACTGCAAGGCAAACTGGAAGAAGAACTCGCCAAGGCCGAGCTGCGCTGGGGCAGCACCGAGCAGCCCAGCGATCAGTTTCTGCAGCTGCGCCAGGCGGCCCAGAAAATCGCCGACCAACTGACACAGGTGGAGGAAATGGAGGAGAAGCTGACGAGGTTGTTAGAAGGCAAGAAGGCCGCAGATCCTGCACGATTGCCCCTGCCATCGCTGCAGGATCCCGAAATTTGACATCCTCAGCACGCCTCAGGGCGCCGACCCACGCCCGCCGCTCAGCGCATTTATTGGCGGATCGTTCACGATTTCCCTCAACGGCGTCACTGCTATTTCAGCGAAACTTCCACGCCAACCACCACTTTTTATGGCTTCATTTCTGACGCCGATCTGGTCGACGCCCCTGCCGCTATTGGATGTCGGAGCCGCCTTCGGCTGGAGCCGCCGGCTGCGTCGTCAGCTGGTTGCCGGCCGCCCTGGTTTCTGAACGGCCGGCACGTGGTCCGGGTGGGGCGGCGGCTGGCGCCCTGAGGGCCCATGCCAGCTCCTTAGTCCCTGCCAGACGACGTGCTCTGCTTGCTGTTCGGCGTGCCCTGTCCAATTGGCGCACTGGCACTCACTGTCCCCCCCCTGCAGGACTGGCGCAATATTAGAAAGAATTTTTTTTAATTCACGATCTCATGACACGATTCCCTTGCCTAAAGGCCTCTTGCCTGGCGGCTGCGATCGGTGGCTCGGCATTGGTGGGCATGGCTCCCGCAGCCCAGGCCGCCATAACCGAGTACACCAATAAGGCCGCCTTTGAGGCGGCACTGGCGCCTGGGGCCTATACCGAACCGCAAATGTTAGGCAACTATCCAAATTATTCAGGAGGCTCGGGATTTTCCTATACAGCCGCTGCAAGCTTCGGGAGCTATGGGGTAAACACTAATACTAATGATTTGAGTACCAATGGTAGCAACCCATCTACTCTCACATTTTCTTTTGGCTCCGGCATCAAGGCCTTTGGTGGCTATTTTTACAATACCAATTTCCCTGGTAACTTTGTTGGCGGACTGTTCACGATTGCCTTTAACGGCGGCACTGCTTCTTTCAGCGAAACCTCGACTTCAGCTACCACCTTTTATGGCTTCATTTCTGACGACGACCTAATCGACGCTTTGATCTCTGTCGCCAATACCGATTTCGCCGCGGCTGGCACCGTGATCGTCGGCACCACGGCTTCGGCACCTGTCGCCGCGCCTGGCCCTCTGCCCCTGTTCGGTGCCGCTGCCGCCATGGGCTGGAGCCGCCGCCTGCGTCGCCGTCTGATTGGCGGCCGCCCCGGTTGCTGAAGGCGATCGGGCAGTCCTACTGGCGGTTGCTCTGGTTGTCGGCCGTGGGGAAACGAACCCACTGGCTTGGTTAAACTAAGTCCACACCGCCATCGCTCCCGTGCGCCAAGTCAACTTGCACGAGGCCAAGACCCATCTCTCCCGGCTCGTGGCGGAGGCGGTGGCCGGAGAAGGATTTGTGATCTGCAAGGCCGGTCGGCCGCTGGTGCAGGTCACCCGCCTCACCGGGGCCGACGAGCCCGCCAATCCCCCCCGGCGCCGCCTTGGTCTATTGGCCGGTCATTGTTCGGTGCCCGACGACTTCGACCAGATCGCCTCGGGGGAGATAGCCG
>JBEIVL010000018.1:0-34886 GCA_040373885.1 Aphanothece sp. | reverse complement strand
CTGCTGAGTATCGATGATCTGGGCGATCGGTTGGAGGCGATTTTGGCCAACCTGGATGTCGAGAATCTGCAGCAGTTGCAGCGGGCGGGGGCGGCGGCCCGGCAATTGCTGTTGGAGGCGTCTTTGCCGCCGGAGTTGGAGGCGGCGCTGTTGACGGCCTATCGCGGCCTGGCTGGGCCCGGGGGCGAGCCGGCCTCCGTGGCGGTGCGCTCCAGTGCCACCGCTGAGGACTTGCCCGAGGCCAGCTTTGCGGGCCAACAGGACACCTTTTTGCATATTCAAGGAGAAGCCCAGCTGCTGGAGGCCACCCGCCGTTGTTACGCCTCCCTGTTCAACGATCGCGCCCTTTCCTATCGGCAAATCAATGGTTTTGCCCATCGCGATGTGGCCCTCTCGATTGGGGTGCAGCGGATGGTGCGCTCCGATCGGGCCTGCTCCGGGGTGATGTTCACCCTCGACACCGAAAGCGGCTTTCGCGACACCGTGTTGCTCAGTGCCGCCTACGGCCTGGGCGAGAACGTGGTGCAAGGGGTGGTCAATCCCGATGAGTTGGTGATCTTCAAGCCCACCCTGGCCCAGGGTTTGGATCCGATCCTGAGTCGCCGCCTCGGCAGTAAGGAGCAGCGGCTTGTGCATCAGGGGGCCCCAGATCTTGGCGGTGCCGATTCCATGGCTGCCGCCCTGGTCAACGAACCCGTGCCCCTCGCCGAGCAACGCCGCTTTGCCCTCACAGATGCCGAGGCCCTGCTCCTGGCCCGCTGGGCCTGCCGTATCGAGGCTCACTACAGCGCCGTGCGGGGAATGCCCACGCCGATGGATATTGAATGGGCCAAGGATGCTCCCAGCGGCGAATTATTCATCCTCCAGGCCCGGCCCGAAACGGTGCGTTCGCGCCAATCGGCCGCCGTGCTGCGCAGCTGGCATCTCGATGCGGATCCGCCCGCGCCCCTGGTGAGTGGCCGGGCGATTGGTGCCTCGGTCTGCAGCGGCCGGGCCCGGGTGATTCGAGATCCAGGCGAGATCCACCGGTTCGCCGATGGCGATTTGCTGGTGACCACCCGCACCGATCCGGATTGGGAGCCGATTCTGAAGCGGGCCAGCGGGGTGGTGACCGACCAGGGCGGCCGTACCTGCCACGCCGCGATCATCGCCCGCGAGATGGGCATCACCGCGATTGTGGGCACCGGCGACGGCAGCCTGCGCATCGCCGACGGTGCCGAAATCACCGTGAGTTGCTGCGAAGGGGATGAGGGGCACGTGTACCCCGGCCATTTGCCCTTTCATCTGGAGGAGCAATCGCTTCAGGATCTCCCCCCCACCCGCACCCGCCTGCTGATCAATGTGGGCAACCCTGAGGAGGCGTTCAAGTTGGCGGCGATTCCATGTGACGGGGTGGGGCTGGCCCGGCTGGAATTCATCATCGCCAATCACATCCGCATCCACCCTTTGGCCCTCCTCGAACCGCAGCGGGTGCAGGATCCCGTCGAGCGGGAGACGATCGCCCTGCTCACCCAGGGCTATGACCAGCCGGCGGATTATTACGTGGATCGCCTCAGCCAGGGGATGGCCCGCATCGCCGCCGCCTTCTATCCACGCCCGGTGACGATGCGCTTTTCCGATTTCAAGAGCAACGAATATGCCCGCCTGTTGGGGGGGGCCGCCTTTGAGCCCGATGAGGAGAATCCGATGCTGGGCTGGCGCGGCGCTTCGCGCTACAGCGCTCCGGCGTTTCGCGAGGCGTTTGCGCTCGAATGTCGGGCCCTGCGACGGGTGCGTGAGGACATGGGCCTCACCAACGTGATTCCGATGGTGCCCTTCTGCCGCACCCCAGAAGAGGGAGATCGGGTGTTGGCGGAAATGGCCCGCAGCGGCCTGGTGCGGGGCGAAAACGGCCTGCAGGTGTACGTGATGTGTGAACTGCCCAGCAATGTGATCGGCGCTGAGGCCTTCGCCCAGCGTTTTGATGGTTTTTCGATCGGATCCAATGACCTCACCCAGCTCACGTTGGGGCTGGATCGCGATTCAGCCCTGGTGGCCGATTTGTTTGATGAACGCCATCCCACGGTCAAGGACATGATCCGGCTGGCGATCCGCACGGCCCATCGCTGCGACCGTCCGATCGGCCTGTGCGGGCAGGCTCCCAGTGATTTCCCTGATTTCGCCCGCTTTCTCGTCGAGGAGGGAATCGACAGCATCAGCCTCAACCCTGATGCGCTCGTCGCCACCCGGCTGACGATCGCGGCGATGGAGGCCGACCTGGCCGCAGCCGCCGCCGTAGCCCCCGCCGACGCCGGCTGATCAGGCCCCGGCCATCGCCAGGACCCGGGGCCGCCCCAGCCGCAAGCCGCTCAACCGTTGCAGCAGCAGGGCATGGGCGGCGACGCGGCTCAACGAGAGAACCGCCAGTCCGATGCACAGCGGGCAGTGAAGCGGACCCATGGGCCGAAACCTGGCGAATAGCGTTGTCTTCACGATGGCACCAGAACGGCTTGGCTGCCTTCCTTCCCAACAAATGCTGCGCCTCAGTGAACTGAAATTGCCGCTCGATCATTCAGTGGCCGACCTTGAAGCGGCCATTGTGCGTCGACTGCATCTGAGCCCCACCAGCCTGGGGGGCTACTCCCTGGTCAAACGCAGCATCGATGCCCGGCGCCGGGGGGCGATTCAGGTGGTGTATTGCCTGGATCTGGAGCTGCCGGAGAAGGACCAACACCGTCTGCTGCGCCGTTTTGCCGGTGACCCCCATCTGCGCCCCACCCCGGACCACACCTACCGTTTTGTGGCCCAGGCAGCGGCGGGCAGCCCCCGGCCGGTGGTGGTGGGAGCCGGGCCCTGCGGCTACTTCTGTGCCTTGGTGCTGGCCCAGATGGGCTATCGACCGCTGCTGCTGGAGCGGGGCAGGCCGGTGAAGCAGCGCACCGCCGACACCTTCGCGTTCTGGCGGGGGGAGGGACCCTTCAATCCCGAATCCAATGCCCAGTTCGGCGAGGGGGGGGCCGGCACGTTCTCCGACGGCAAGCTCTACAGCCAGATCAGCGAGCCAGCGGCCTACGGGCGCAAGGTGCTCGACGAGCTGGTGGCCTCTGGCGCCCATCCCGAAATCCTCACCCGACATCGGCCCCACATCGGCACCTTCAAGTTGGCCACGGTGGTGCGTGGCCTGAGGGCCCGCATCGAGGCCCTCGGGGGTGAGGTGCGCTTTGAGCAGAGGGTCGTGGGGTTGGATCTCGACCCCAGCGACCGTTCCGTGCGCGGCGTGCTGCTGGCGGATGGCGAGCGAATCGCGGCCCGCCAGGTGGTGATGGCCGTGGGCCACAGCGCCCGAGACACGTTTGTCTGGCTGGATCGCGCCGGGGTGGCGATGGAGCCCAAACCCTTCGCCGTGGGCTTTCGGATCGAGCATCCCCAGAGCCTCATCGATGATGCCCTCTGGGGTGATGCCGCCGGTCACCCCCAGCTGGGGCCGGCCGAATACAAAGTGGTGCACCACGGCCGAGACGGCAGGGCGGTGTACAGCTTCTGCATGTGCCCCGGCGGTCTGGTGGTGGGCGCGGCCTCGGAGGCCGATGGGGTGGTCACCAACGGCATGAGCCAGCACAGCCGCAACGAGCGCAATGCCAACAGCGGCATTGTTGTCAATGTGACCCTGGATGATCTCAGGCCGTGGCAACAGCGACCTGGAGACCCTCTGGCGGGCATGGCGTTTCAACGCCACTGGGAGCGGCAGGCCTTCCTGGCCGGCGGCGGAGACCATCGGGCACCAGCCCAATTCCTCGGTGATTTCCTCGCGGGTCGTGCCAGCACGGCCGAGGGATCGGCAGGCGAGGATCTAATCAAATTTGTGCAGGCCTCTTACCAGCCTGGTGTGCGGCTTGGTCGGCTGGACGATTGCCTGCCACCAGAGATGGTTGAGGCGATTCGAGAGGCTTTGCCCCACTTTGCTAAAAAAATTTCCGGTTACGACCTGGCTGGGGCCCTCTTGACCGGAGTCGAGACAAGAACGTCGTCCCCCTTGCGCATTCCACGCCAGGGGGACACGTTTCAAAGCCTCAACACACCGGGACTGTTCCCGGCGGGGGAAGGGGCCGGCTATGCCGGCGGGATCCTGTCAGCAGCCATTGATGGCATCAAGGTGGCTGAGGCTATCGCGCTCAACCCTCCTCTTCTTCAGCCCCCAGGGGAACGAGACGGATCTGCTTGCGGCCCAGCTTGATCTCGAATTCGTCGCCGGGCTTGAGGTCGAGCATGGCCGTGTAGGCCTTACCGACCATCAGGTTTCCATTGAACTGAACTTTGGTGTTGAAGCTCAGCTTGCGACCGGCTTTACCCGCTTTGGGGGCGGCGCCGAAATCGACTCCCTTGGCATTGAGAAGGGCTTCGTAGAACGCCGTGAAGTTGAGGCGTTCACTACCATCGGCCTTGGTGGACACATAGCCGCAAGACCGAACAAGGTCGGATTTGCTGACATCGCCCAGCTCCTTGACCTTGGCCAGTAGATCTGCTCCTGTAAGCATGGTGTGAAAATGCAACAACTGCATTTTCTCCTGTCTTGGGCCCTTTGCGCAAGGTCTTCTCCAGAGTTTTTTGTTGCTTCACCATGTCAGTTGCCTTGATCGTATCGGCTACAGAGCTAGTCCCATCGGCGAAAAGAGTGTCGTAGCTCCAATTCTCCGGCTGCCAAGGTGTGTCGGACTAGCCTTGTGGTTTCTTACTGAACTGCGGATTGTTGATGATGACGGCCCTGCCGTCAGTGGATGATGACGGCGCCACCGTTTCTCAGCCAGGTGGCTGCAGCGAATACGCCGTGTCAGTTGCAACCATGCTGACCATCTCGCCTCCGGGCGATTTCAGGCCTGGGCGACGATGCCGCTCCATTGCACAGCCTTCACCTGGTCGCGCCGCCAGGAATGAAACAGCAGAGGTTCGGCCACCGTGCATAGGGGGCAGACACTGACTCGCTGGGGATTGATGCCTTCATGCTCCAATTGCCGCAGCGTGGCGGCTCTGATGTCCAGCCGGTCGCGGCCCACCACAAGCGGATCGTCCTTCAGGGCCCCACAGGCTCTCAGTTCATCCAGGGGATCCAGCGTCTGGTCCGCTAGCGATTCGGGCGGATGTAGGGAGGCGGCCAGCTCCAGACTCACCTGCCGTTCCACCTGGTAATTCGCGCCACTGACGGCTGGGCCCAGGGCCACCAGCAGATCCTCGCGGCGGCTGCCGGCTCGCTCCATTAAGTCAATCACCCGGGGCAGGATGCGACCGGCCACACCCCGCCAGCCCGCATGGGCGGCGCCGACCCGACCGCTGGCGGGATCGGCGATCAACACGGGTGTGCAGTCCGCGCCACAGACCCAAAGGCTTTGCCCGCCCGCGTCGCTGACCAGACCATCGGCTTGGGGCCAGGGTGCCCCGTTGGCTTCGCTGGCCGCCAGCACAAGGGCGCTGTGAATTTGCTGGGGACGGTGCACGCTGATGCCAGCGCTGAGAAACGCGGCCAGTTCAGAGGGTTCGCGTCCCTGCCATTGGCGCGTGAAAAAGCCATGCTCAAAAGCGCTTAATCGCTCGGCCTGCAGATACCAGCCTCCGTAAGTGCCGACCCAGGTCCAGCCCGGGAGATCATTGAAGCCGGCATCGGGCCGGTCGAAGGGGGCTGGACTGGCCTCAGCCATCGGGATGATCGCGCAGCATCCAGAACCCCTCGAAGCGGGGTTGGTCAGGGTCGGCCTGCACAGCGATGAACTGCAGGCCTCCGGCCTGCTCGCGGGCGGTGGCAAAGGCGGTCTGGGCTGCTTCGGCTTCCGCCGGTTCAAGGCGAGCCAGGCGCCAGCGATCGTCCAATCCGGCCTCCAGCACCAGCTGGTCGCCTTCAATGTCCAACCGCACAGGCTCCAATCCGGCCAGCCAGCCCGCGATCGCAAGCGAACGGCGTTGGCTGAACAGCCTCAGGCCAGGAATGGCCGTGTCAGGGGAGATCCCTGCGGGGATCGGTAGCAAGCCACTGAAGGCGATGTCCCAGTCAGGGGACTCCGCTAGGGCATCGGCGCTCAGGGTGGCCCAACTCCAGCGATCTCCCCGGGCGGCCTCGGGCAGGGCAATCGCGGCCGGGCGGATCGGCTGGGGTGGGGGCGCTAGGGGACCGGCTAGATAGCCCTCCTGCTGGGGATACACCTCGATTTCCCTCTGCCGCAGCCACTCCTGCAGGGCGTAGCAGCGGCGGGAGGCCACCAGTTCCATCCCCAGTCCATCGCTGGCCCGCTGCACCATCGCCCGCATGGACCCTCGCCAGCAGCGCAGGCGTCGCGGGGGCGGCAGGCCCTGATCGGCGGCGGCGGCCAGGGCGTTTTCGATGGCCTCCCGCAACCAGATGGAGTTGACGCTGTCGGCGGGGCAGTCGCGCGTCCAACGGAAGGGGCTGGTGGGAGCAGTGGCCGCTGGCGTCGAGCAGATCAGCAATTCCCAGCGTTTGCGCCCGTCGCTATCAAGAATCGGCCTCGAATAAAAATCTATTTCCCAATCCGCCTCCTGGGAGAGGCGAGGGGCGATGGAGCCAGGTGTCATCCCGCCGATTGCTCCTGTTGACGCAAGACGGAACGCGCCCGGGTGGCCCGATCCTGGGCCTCGGCCATCACCTTTTGCTTGTCCACCAACAATTCACCAGGCTGGCCCTCCAGCAGGGCCGTGTTGAGGGCAATGCGCCCGCGGCCCGGGTCCACCTGGGTGACGAGGGCCTTGATCGTTTCACCTACCTCAAAGGCTTCGCGCAGATCTCTGAGGGCTCCGCCGGTGACGCTGGAGTGGTGCAGCAGAC
The DNA here is from genome assembly GCA_040373885.1 of Aphanothece sp. Classification (GTDB taxonomy): domain Bacteria; phylum Cyanobacteriota; class Cyanobacteriia; order PCC-6307; family Cyanobiaceae; genus Cyanobium. The sequence continues at coordinate 28,078 of JBEIVL010000018.1, read as the reverse complement.
CACTGACGCCGCCAAGATCGATGAAGAATCCATAGGGCTTGAGGGCAGCCACCTGGCCCTCCACCAGTTGGCCCACTTCCAATTGGGAGAAGCGTGCCGCCGTGGCGGCTTTCTTCTCGGAAAGCACCAGTTTGCGGGTCTCGGGATTGACCTCCAGAAAGGCCACGCCGATGGTCTTGCCCATCAGGGCTTCGTGCTGCTCGCCTTCCTGGAGCTGGGAGCGGGGAATGAAGCCCCGCAGCCCCTCCAGATCACAAGTCACCCCACCACGGTTGAAGCCATTGATCTTGACCTGCACCACCTTGCCGTCCTTTTCCAACTGGCGCACCTTGTCCCAGCTTTGCCGCAGGGCCAGGGCCCGGGCGCTGACCGTGACCATGCCGTCAGCATTCTGTTCCCGGGTGACCAGCACCTCAATCGGCAGTCCGGCGGGGAATCGTTCTTTGAGGTTGGTCACCACGCCCAGACCACATTCCTTTTTGGGCATGAAGCCGGGGGCTTTGCCGCCGATATCCACGTAGACCCCGTCGCTTTCCAGGCCGATGACCACCCCTTGCACCACATCACCAGTGGTGCCGACGGGTTCGTTCTCATCCAGGGCCGCCAGGAAGGCTTCCTCATCGAAATCAAAGTCATCCACGGTGCGGGATGGGGTCTTGACCGCCTCAGGGGTGCTTCGGGCCGCAGGGGAGGCTTTCCGCCCCTGGCTGGCCGGGCCGAGCAGGTCGGCCATGGTGAGACCTTCCAGTTCGTCGGTCGAGAACAGATCGTCGTCGCTTTGGGGGGGACGGCTGGGCGCTGGCGGGGGGGCCACGGGGGCTGACGCCAGGGGCACCGGCTTGGCGGGGACCGTGGCGGCCGCTGCGCCGCTGGCTTGGGGCTGGTTCGCGGCGGGGACTGCCTCCTCGCGCTTCAGCATCACCACCTGGGGCGGGCGCCGCGGCGCCGCCGCCGATGGCGCGGTGGGGGGTTGGGCGGGGATCCGGGGCTGACGCGGCGCAGGCTTGCCAGTTCCGGTCATGGCCTCATGGGGGGCTGGGTGAGATCACACTGTAAGGATTGCCCCGGGCCCCCTCGCTCGCCCCGTCCGATGTCCCTCGCCCCCGAGCGCCGACTCGACTGTTTGCCGTGGCCCGAAATCGCCCAGCTGGCCAGGCGGCCGGGAAGCACCGTGTTGTGGCCGTTGGGGGCCACCGAACAGCATGGCCCCCACCTGCCTTTGGGCACCGACGCCGTTTTCGCGGATCGGGTGGCGGATGCGGTGTTGGCTCGACTGGACCGGGAGTTGCCGATCGTGCGGCTGCCCCTGCAAAGTCTGGGATTCTCCCCTGAACACAGGGGCTTTCCCGGCACGATCAGCCTGCCGGCCCAGCTGTTGCTGGGCCTGGTCGAGGCGGTGGGCCGGGACCTGCAGGCGGCGGGCTTCCAGCGATTGGTCCTTCTCAATGCCCACGGCGGTCAGATTGCCCTGCTTGCGACCGCGGCCCGCCAGTTGCATGGGGCATGCCCCGATCTGGCCGTGCTGCCCTGTTTTCTCTGGAGAGGACCGGAGGGGTTGAAGTCATTGATCGCTGAGCCCGAGCGCAGCCAGGGGCTGCATGCCGGCTTGGCGGAGACGAGTCTGATGATGCATCTGGCGCCCGAATGGACCCGAGAGGTCCGGGAGCCGGATGGGCTGGGGGTGGAGGCCGCAGCCCCGCCGGGCTGGAGTCTGGAGGGGGCTGCCCCGTGTGCCTGGCTCACAGACGAGATCAGTCGCAGTGGGGTGATCGGCGATCCCCGCGGCGCCAGTGAATCCCTGGGTGCGGATTTGTTCGAGTGCTTGGTGGCAGGTTGGGTGCGCCGGCTGGATGGCTTGCTGCGCAGTGACTGGCCGCCCAAAGCCGCCCGGTGATGATTACAGTTGCTTGCTATTCACGTTACGGGCCCCATGCCGATCCTTGAACCCTCTTCTGCCGAAGCGGCCAGCCGGGTTGATGGGGAGGGGCTGCCGGATTTCACGACGGCCCAGTACAAGGATGCCTATAGCCGCATCAACGCCATCGTGATCGAGGGGGAACAGGAAGCCCATGACAATTACATCTCGATCGGAACTCTCATCCCCGATCAAGCCGATGAATTGGCTCGCCTTGCCCGCATGGAGATGAAGCACCTCAAGGGCTTCACCGCCTGCGGCGCCAACCTTGGCGTCGAGGCCGACATGGACTTCGCCCGGGAATTCTTCACACCGCTACGCGATAACTTTCAGCAAGCGCTCGTCGAGGGCAAGGTGGTGACTTGTCTGTTGATTCAAGCGCTGTTGATTGAAGCTTTTGCGATATCCGCATACCACATCTATATTCCCGTCTCCGACCCCTTCGCCCGCAAGATCACGGAAGCTGTTGTCCAGGACGAATACACCCATCTCAATTATGGTCAAGTCTGGCTCAAAGCCCATCTCGATGACTGCCGCGAGGAACTTGAGGCGGCTAACCGCGCCAATTTGCCCCACGTCCGTCGCATGCTTGATCGCGTGGCCGCCGATGCAGCCGCTTTGGGCATGGCCAAGGAAGATCTGATCGAAGATTTTCTGATTGCCTATCAAGAAGCTCTCACCGAAATTGGTTTTACCTCCAAAGAGATCGCCCGGATGGCGGCCGCAGCTTTGGTGGGTTGAGGGTCCTGGTTTGACCCGTGGCAGGATGGGAGGCTGGCGACATGTTTGATGTCGCCCCTGTCCATTGTTGAAGACTGCCCATGTTCGGCCTGATCGGTCACTCCACCAATCTTGAGGAAGCTCGCCAAAAGGCTCGATTCCTGGGATACGACGAGTATGCCGATGGCGATCTGGACATGTGGTGCAGTGCTCCGCCGCAATTGGTGGAACGGATCACCATCACCAGTCCCACAGGTAAGCAAATCGAAGGGGCCTATATCGATTCTGTGTTTGTGCCCGAAATGCTTGGGCGCTTCAAGACCGCGCGCCGCAAAGTCCTAAACGCCATGGAATTGGCCCAAAAAAGTGGCCTGGACATCACCGCTTTAGGAGGATTCACTTCGATCATCTTTGAGAATTTCAACCTGTTGCAACAGCAGCAGATTCGTAATACCACCCTCGATTGGCAGCGTTTCACCACCGGCAACACCCACACCGCTTGGGTGATCTGTCGTCAAGTCGAGAGCCTCGCCCCCAGCATCGGCATTGATCTGGCCAAGGCGACGGTGGCGGTGGTCGGGGCCACGGGTGACATCGGCAGTGCGGTCTGTCGGTGGCTCAGTCAGCGCAGCGGCGTGGCTGAATTGTTGTTGGTGGCGCGTCAGCAGGCTCCTTTGGAGAGTCTCCAAGCTGAATTGGGAGGCTGTCGCATCCTGCCCCTCGACCAGGCTCTGGCCCAGGCCGATGTGGTGGTCTGGGTGGCGAGCCTGCCCCAGACCCTCAGCATTGACCGAGAACGCCTGCATCGCCCCTGCCTGATGGTCGATGGGGGTTATCCCAAGAACCTTGACAGCAAGGTGGCCTGCCAGGGTGTCCATGTGGTCAAAGGAGGCATTGTTGAATTCGCCAGTGATATCGGCTGGCAGATGATGGAGGTGGCGGAAATGAAGAATCCCCAACGCCAGATGTTCGCCTGTTTCGCCGAGGCCATGCTTTTGGATTTCGAAGACCACCACACAAATTTCAGCTGGGGTCGCAATAACATCACCCTCGAGCGCATGGACTGGATCGGTGATGCTTCCCGTCGCCATGGCTTCCAACCACTTGGGCTGGAGGAACAGGTCCTCCCCAGGCTGGCCAACGTCTGAAGCCCACGGTACCCAGCGACTTTCTTTTCTTTGTCACCCATGGCCCGCCGCGCCCTTCTGGAATTTGAGAAACCGCTGGTCGAGCTGGAGGAACAGATTGAGCAGATCCGACAGTTGGCCAGGGATTCAGAGGTGGATGTCAGCCAGCAGATCCTGCAACTCGAAACCCTGGCGGCCCGCCGCCGTGAGGAGATCTTCAGCCATTTGACCCCGGCTCAGAAAATTCAGGTGGCTCGCCACCCGCAACGACCCAGTTGTCTTGATTACATCCAGTTGATCAGCGATTCCTGGATCGAATTGCATGGTGATCGCTGTGGTTCCGACGACCGGGCCTTGGTGGGCGGTATCGGCCGCATCGGCGACCAACCCGTGGTGATGCTGGGTCACCAGAAGGGTCGGGACACCAAGGAAAATGTGGCCCGTAATTTTGGCATGGCCTCTCCGGGGGGCTACCGCAAGGCCCTGCGGTTGATGGATCATGCCAATCGTTTCCGCTTGCCGATCCTGACCTTCATTGACACACCGGGGGCCTACGCCGGTGTCTTGGCGGAAGAGCAGGGTCAGGGGGAGGCGATTGCCGTCAATCTGAGGGAAATGTTCCGTCTGGAGGTTCCCATCATTGCCACCGTGATTGGTGAGGGGGGCTCCGGTGGGGCCCTCGGTATCGGAGTGGCCGACAGGTTGCTGATGTTTGAGCACAGTGTCTACACCGTGGCCAGTCCGGAGGCCTGCGCATCGATTCTCTGGCGTGATGCGGCCAAGGCTCCCGTGGCCGCCGAAGCCCTGCGGATTACCGCCGCTGATCTTTTGCGCCTTGGCCTGATTGATGCCATTCTCGATGAACCCTGCGGCGGTAATCACTGGGCCCCCCTGCAGGCGGCTGAATCCTTGAAAGCCGCCCTTGGGCAGCAGCTTTTTGAGTTGATGGCCCTTCCCGTCGCCGATTTGGTCGCTGCTCGCTACCGCAAGTATCGGGCGTTCGGACGCTTTCTTGAGGGGGCCGGTGGGGACGAGTTGTAGGGCTCCTAGCCAGGGTGCTCTTCCATAGGCAGGTTGGTGCGGACACCCCTCCCTGGGGCAGCGGTTGAACCACCACAATTTCAGCGATGCCGTGCCATGCTTTTGGGCGAGCCGGCACTTTCAACCCTTTTTCTTTAGGCATCAATGCTCAAGATCAGGGCATCAATGAATGTCTTTTGACTGCAGCCGGCCATTTCTGATGAAACCCATGACATCGACGCTCCCCTCCAACCTGTCCAGCCGCCCAGAGAATCCGGACTCGCGACTGCTGCCTGTGAGCCAAAAAATCAAGAATCGGCTGCAACAGCAAGGGGTACCATTTCTTGCTAATGACAATATCTCTGCCTTCATCGAAGCTGGCGAATTAGAGCATCTCGAAATCGAGGTCGCTGGAAAAGTGCGCGAACTTCTTAAAAGCCTTGTGATCGATATTGACAATGATCACAATACGGAAGAAACGGCTGAGCGTGTGGCTCGCATGTATTTGCAGGAGGTCTTTAAGGGGCGCTACTTGGCTCAGCCCAAAGTGGCTAGTTTCCCCAATGTGAAGGATCTTGATGAGATCTACACTGTGGGTCCGATCTCGGTGCGTTCGGCCTGTTCCCATCATTTAGTGCCGATTATTGGCAACTGCTGGATTGGCATCAAGCCCGGCGAGAGGGTGATCGGCATCTCCAAATTCTCTAGAATTGCCGACTGGGTTTTTTCCAGGCCCCACATCCAGGAAGAAGCAGTAATTATTCTAGCCAATGAGATTGAGGAACTTTGCAAGCCCCAAGGCTTGGCCATTCTGCTCAAGGCGCAGCACTATTGCATGAAGTGGCGTGGTGTGAAAGAACCTCAGACCAGCATGGTCAACTCTGTTGTTCGTGGCGATTTCCGTAGTGATCCGAGCCTCAAACAAGAGTTTTTCGAACTGGTCAAACAACAGGAATCAATGATCGGCAGTTGAAACCTTGTTTTCTTTATAGAGGTTGATGGTCCTCACCAGGTCCGCCACGGCCTTGAGATCCTTGTCCCCTGGGCTTTTTTCAACCGCACTGGACACATCCAGTCCGTCTGGTTGCACCCTGGAGAGAATGTCTTCAAGGACGTGGCTGGCCACACCACCAGCCAGCCACCAGGCCACCGCAGGGCTGAAGTCCTGGAGCCATTCCAAGGGCAGCCTCTTTCCTGTGCCACCAAGTTGGTCGGGCACCCAGGCATCCAGCAACAAGCCATCAACATGATCGGCATAGAGGTTGGCTTGGCTCAGGTCTTGCGGCTGTCGCAGGCGCAGAGCCTTCCACACCTTCACGCCCAACGTCTGCCGCAACTCCTGACAGCGCTCGACACTTTCATGGCCATGCAGCTGCACGATGTCATGGCCATGGCCGCCCGCAAGCCAGTCCAGCTCCGTATCGGGCGGATCGGCCACCACCAGCACGCCAAGACAGTTGGGCCCAGCCGTTTTGGCCGCCCTGAACAGCGCCGCCCGCTTCTCGGGGGCCACAAACCTTGGCGAGGCCGCCACAGCGATGACTCCAATCGCCGTGACTCCCATGGCGGCAATCGCGGCGGCTTGCTCCTCGTGCCGCAGGCCGCAGATTTTCAACAGCGGCAAGCGCATTTGGCGAAGATGGCAACCTTTATAGATCTGCTGATGACTAACTCCCAGGGTGATCACCATGGCTGAAGGCTGGCAGATCGGCCGTCTCTGGGGCATTCCCCTACGTATTCATCCCACTTGGCTGGTCGTCCTGCTGCTTTGCACCGTCGTGTTTGAGCGCAGCTATCGCCTCGCAGGGAGCAGCGGCGATCTGCCGATCTGGGGGCTGGCCCTGGTGACCGCTCTCCTGCTCTTCGTCTCGGTGCTCCTGCATGAGCTGGGCCATTCTCTGGTGGCCCTGACTCAGGGGGTGAAGGTTCGCAGCATCACCCTGTTCATGTTCGGGGGGATGGCCAGCGTTGATCGAGAATGCGCCACCCCAAGGGGGGCGGCCCTTGTAGCGGCAGCCGGGCCGGCTGTGAGTCTGGCCCTGGCCTTTCTGTTTCTGGGTCTGCGCGGACAGGTGGCCCAGCTCTCGCCTGGCTTTGGCCAGATGGTGCTCCAGCTGGGTTGGTTGAATCTGACCCTGGCCTTCTTCAACCTGCTCCCGGGGCTGCCTCTCGATGGCGGTCTTCTGCTCAAGGCGCTGGTGTGGCAGATCACCGGGAGCCAGCGACGTGGGGTTGAGGTCGCCAATGGGTTTGGCCGATTCCTGTCGCTGATGGCGATGGGTCTGGGCGCCTTCCTCTTGATCAAGGGACAGGGGGGGTCTGGCCTCTGGTTGTTGTTGCTGGGTTGGTTTGGCCTGGGGGCCGCCCGTCGTCAGGATCAGCTTCTGCGTCTCCAGGCGTTACTCAAGGACTTGCGGGTGGTCGATGCCAGCCGCCGCCGTTTTCGGGTGGTTGAGGCCGGGGGCAGCCTGCGACAGCTGAGTGAGGAGCGGCTGCAAGGTGCCGTTGACGGGAGCCTCGCTAACACGGACACTTCAGGCCAGCCCCCCTGGATCTTGGTGTGTGATCGAGGGCGCTGGCGGGGGGTCATCGACGATGGCCCCCTTCAAGCCCTGCCTGTCCAGCGTTGGGACCTGGAGCGCATCGGTGACCATGCCCAACCCCTCAACACCCTGCCGGCGATCCCGGAACAGGCCCCCCTCTGGCAGGCCGTGTTGAAGCTGGACGATCCTGAGGTCAGCCGTTTGCTGGTGCTTAGCCCGGCAGGTCTGCCCACGGGGACGCTGGAACGGCCTGACCTTGGAGAGGTGGTATTCAGCCGGCTCGGCGTGCGCGTGCCGGCCCCCCTGCTGGCCCTGGCCCGTCGCCACAACACCTATCCCATGGGTCTGGCCTTGGCCCAGGTGGCCCGTTCGATGCTCAGCAGCGGTGAGGTCAAGGAGTCAGGGGCACCAATCACCTGATGGTTGGGGCGCCGGGCTTCGATCGCGGCCCATTGGTTGGTGTCCAGTTCCATGGCAACCAGATCAACGCCCCGCTCCGATTCAGCCTGGGGAAGGTGGAGTTGTGCTTCGGCTTGAAGCCGTCGCATCAGCTCAGCTGTTGTCACAGGCAGCTGGGGCAGGGTGGGGGGATCAACCCCGAAGATTTCACGCCAGAGGGGGCGGTCCGGCTGAATCAAGATGCTGCCGTGCTGCAGTAGCGCCCCGCGGCGCCAGAGCTGGGCGCTGCCGATGCGCTTGCTGCCATCGTTGTGCACAAGGTCGGCGGCGGTGCTGGTGGCGAAGCAATTGTCCCGATTCGTGTTGAAGGCGGATTGGCCGAAGGCAAGGGGGAGATCGAGGGCCGCGAAGCCGCGCAGCAGCCACTGGCAGGCCCTTCGATAGGCCTCGGGGCGCTGGGGTGGCGGTGAGGGCCAGACCAAGGCATAGGTGAGATCCCCCCCGTGCAGGACGGCGCGGCCGCCACTAGGGCGGCGCACAAGATCGATCACCCCACGGGCGGCCAGATCCAGCCAGTGAACCGGCAGGCGTTGCTGGTGGAACCCCAGCGACAGGGTCGGTCGCGGCCATTCGTAGAAACGCAGGCTGCCCGCCAAGGCGTCGGGTTCGCCCCTGGCGGCAGCAGCGTCTCTGCCGGCCACGGCCTCATCCAGCAGCCAGTTGTCCATGGCCATGGGCCAGGTTCCACCCAGCCGGCTGGGGGGCAGCCTCCCCACTCGGGGCAGGGGTGGCATGGCCTCATGGGGGGGCAGCTCGGGGCTGGGTCGCTGGGTCAAGCGTTAGGCCTCGGGGAGGGCCAGCCAGAACGAGGCAGCTAGCTCGAAACCAAGAACGGCGGCCATCTGCCCGAGGCCCTGGCGGCAATCCAGATTTTGAGATCGGGCCCAATAGTCGAGAAGGAAAAGCCGATGGCTGATCCAGAGCTCGAGGCTATCGGGGGCAAAGCGGATGCCCTCGCTGCGGCTGAAGCTGTGGGGAAGAAGCATCGCCACATGGCGTGTCAGCGTTCCCTGGCTGCGTTCCAGAAGCAGCGGCAACCATGGATACATGGCGTCGGCCCTAAGGCACCACAGACGCACTTCGGGGATTTCGGAGAGCTCGCGGGGATCCTCGGGTGGCCGTGGCCACTCCAGGGCAAGCTCCACCTGGCCGGCGAGGGCAAGGATCTCCCGCGCTGGCATCTGGGCCAGGGGTGATAGGGCGGTGAGGTCCAGGGCGGCGATTTCGAGAGCCGTGGCCCGGGGGGCAGGGAAGGGCAACGCCATCAAGAGCTGTGACAGGGCCTCGTCGAAGGCTGGACCGTAGCCAGGTGAGGCCGAAGAATGGGGCGGTCAGTCTTTTATTTGCAGGACATGGTCACCTCGCTCACCCAGGCTCAAATCCTGATCGCTCTGGTGGTGGCCGCCCACGCGGGTGTGCTTGCCGTTCGTCTTTGCTTCAGTCTCTACAAAGCCTGAGGCCTGGGGACTTGGCAACGGTGCCTGGGCCCGCTAGAAGCGGTCCCCGATGACCCAAGGTCCGTCCGGTGCGATCCCGTTCCCCCCGATCCGTCGATTCCGCCCCTGACACCCGCCGCCGCTCGCGGGGATCCTCCTCCAAGGAGCATCCCCGCCCGGTTGGCAGCCCCTCCAGGCAAGGGGCTCGCCAGCGCTCAGGCGCCAGGGATCTGACCAGCGTCGCCTCGAAGCCAGCAATGGCGGTGGCAGCGGCCACCATGGGCAAGCAGGATCTGGTCTGCAGCCTGATAGGCCTTGGCGTGAAGGTGGGGCTGGTGATGGTCACGGGCGTGAGCTTGGTGCGTCTGGCCTCCGCTTACCAGGAGCGCATGGACCGCCAGGGTGAACTGGCGGCTGTCCTTCAAATCGAGTCCGCCCAACTGACCAAGGCCCAGCAACGCTTCGATCGTCTCTTCCTGGTGTCAGGGGAGAAGACCCTGGCCCGCGAACAGAGTCAGTGGATCGCCCCCAATCGCCTGCGGGTGGTCTGGCAGGGCTCCCCTTCGGCCACACAGCCCACGCCCAGCCCCAAAGTCAGCTCTCCGGGCGAGCCCCCGCAATCCCTGGCTTCTCTGACGAAGCGGGGCAACGGGGCCAGCGGGCCGTCCCATCCAGCCGATCCCGGCAGACACTGAGCTTGCTGAAGGAACCTCCTGCCTAGATTCGGGCCTCCTGATCGCTTTTCGCTCCTCCTACCGCCATGCCTCCGATTCCCGGCGAGGAAACCGTCAATCTGGCGGCCCCTGTCCCAGCCGCGGCGAGCACTCCCGGCACAGTGCTGATCACCGGAGCCTCCTCGGGTGTGGGCCTGTTTGCCACCCAGGCCTTGGTCAACCGTGGTTGGCATGTGCTGATGGCCTGCCGCGACACCGCCAAGGCCCTCAGGGCCCAGCAGGCCCTGGCCATCCCCGATGGGTCGGTCACCCACTTGCAGGTTGATCTGGGGGATCTGGACAGCGTCAAACGGCTCGTTGATGCGGTGCATGCCACCGGGCGATCGCTGGATGCGCTGGTGGTCAATGCCGCTGTTTACAAGCCCAGGCTCAAGCAGCCGGAGCGCTCGCCCCAGGGCTATGAAATCTCAATGGCCACCAACCATCTGGGCCATTTCTTATTGATTCAGCGCCTGTTGCCCGATCTGGAGCGCTCCAGCCATCCCTCCCGTCGCCTTGTGATTCTGGGCACCGTGACGGCCAATTCCAAGGAACTGGGCGGCAAAATCCCCATTCCGGCCCCGGCCGACCTGGGTGACCTGGCTGGCTTTCGCGCCGGCTTCCTCGCTCCGGTGAGCATGGCCGATGGCAAGCCCTTCAAGCCCGGAAAGGCCTACAAGGACAGCAAGCTGTGCAACATGATCACCACGCAGGAGTTGCATCGTCGCCTGCATCAATCCACCGGAATCGTTTTCACATCTCTCTATCCCGGTTGTGTTGCCGACACCCCCCTGTTCCGCGACACGCCCAGGGCCTTCCAGGTGATTTTTCCCTGGTTTCAAAAGAATGTGACCGGCGGTTACGTCAGCCAGGCGATGGCCGGTGAACGGGTCGCCGAGGTGGTGGCTGATCCGGAATTCGCGGTTTCAGGTGTGCACTGGAGCTGGGGCAATCGCCAGCGCAAAGATGGCAAGCAATTCAGCCAGGAACTCTCCGACAAGGCCAGCAATCCCCAGATCGCCAGCGCCATGTGGGATCTGTCCTTGCGGCTGGTCGGTCTGCCCCCCGGCTGACATCTGATGGGCTGATGGGCTGATGGGCTGATGGGCCCCGGATGATGCCGATGCGCCACAGCCCCCTTGGATGTCGATGAGCCGGGGCCCCGGAGGGTGCTGATCACCCCGGTGCCCCCGGCTAGGGCATGGGCGACTGGTCCAGGGGGCTGGTGTCCTGGGATCCGTGAATTCGGTTAATCCCTCTGTTCCGGGTGCCCGGCTGGTTCTGGGGTGACTCTCCCCAGGGGACTAGGACCTAGGCGACTGCATCAGCCCCTTGATGCAGGCCAATCGTTGCTGATGACGAACCCCCGGGCCCTGGGCAGTGAATCCGTCGTTGCGGTCTGCTACGAAGGTTTCAGCCCCCTTGGTCGTTTCAATGTCCCGACGCTTGTCCTGGGGATTGGGCCTGCTCCTGATCGCCGGTCTGGTCTTGGGTGCCTTTTTTGTGCTGCCCTTCCGCTCCTGGTTGCCAGGCGGCACCGTGGCGGATGTCCCCACCCGCCTGGTGGTCAATGGCACCTCCTTCAATCGGTTGTTCCCGCAGCCGGATGCCGGCGAAACATTGGTCTTCACCCAGGAGAAACGGGGCTTCAGCCAGGCGCGCCTCAAGAAGGGGAATGAGGTGCGGGCCCTGCTCTCGATTTCTGACGTGACGACCTCCCCCGCCAGTCGCACCAAGTTCAGCGCCAGTGACGGCGCCCTGGCGGGATGGCCCCTGGTGGAGCAGGGGGACCAGTCGAGTGCCCTTCTTGTGGCCGACCGATTCCAGGTCAAGGTGATCGGTCAGGGCGCTGGCCTCAGTGCCGATGAGCGTCATGAGTTGTTGGGGGCCTTCAATCTTCAGGCCCTGGCGGCCCTGACCCCGGCCACCACCCGCAAAGCCCTGCCGCAGGCCAAGCCCCAAGCCCAGCCCAAGACCCCCAGCCTGGCCCCCGAAACGCCCCCCCGAGCCCGTTTGAGTCCTGCCCCCCAGGGCCAATCACCCTCCGCGAACATGCTCGCGGCGCTCAGGGCCGCTCGTGCCGCCGCTAACCGCGAGACCGCCGTTCTGACTCCCGCCGCATGAGCACCACCGTTCTTGAGCGTCTCGAGCGCTTGCCCCACCGCAATCTGACCGTGCTGGCGCTGCGGGGGATCAGCACCCTGGTGCCGGGGGGCTGGAACAACATCACCAGTGCCGAGGAATTGATCCACGAGGTGCTGGGCAGCTCCGATCCTGAACTCACCCGGCAGGTGCGGGATCGGGCCGATGAGCTCAGTCGGGCTCGTCATGAGGGCTATGCCAGGGCTCTGAGCCTCTATGACGCCGTCAATCGCTCCCAGAAGGCGGCAGGGGGCTTGCGGGTGCTGGCCAACGTGGCCGGGGCCCTGCCCCTGGTCAAACGCCTCACCTTGTTCACACCGGCCAACGAAACCCTGCAGGCGGCGGATCTGAGCCTCAAGGTGGCAGCGGAGATGCTGGCGTTTACCCAGGTGAACGGCCTGCCGGGCGACAGCTTCGCCGACTTCGGGGCCTCCCTCAACGAGTACACCAGTGAGGCCCGGGTTCGTATGGCGGCTCTGGTCTGTTTCGATGCCTTTCTGCCCCTGGGAGATCAGGCCCTGCATCGCCTCGATGGGCTGTTGGGGCGGGTGGCCAGCCATGAGTTGCGCCAGTTGCCGGCCTATGTGGGCATGGCCCCGTTGATACCCGGCCGGGGGGATCAGGCCCACCTCAACTTCCTGCGCCGGAGTGTCGATCAATGGGTGGGTTGGGCCGATGGATTCGCCTCCCAGCTGGGCCTCACGGGTCAGCGCACCGTCCGGGCCTTGGAAACCACCATCGGCCCCTGGCACGGCGGCTTTGAGCAACTGGCCATTTTTCTGGATGCCTTCACCGACACCTACTCCCATACCGGTGTTCAGGCTGTCGCTCGTCGGCTGGTCGAACGGGCCGCGGCGGAAATCTGATGACAGACTCTCTCGATTAAAAGCAATGTCGCCTGCAATGGCGAAGGATCCCCATGCGCTGGTCTGACGGTCGAAGGAGTGACAATGTTGAGGATCGCCGCGGGATGGGGGGACCTGTCCTGGCCGGCGGGGTGGGGATTCTGGGCATCATCTTGGCCCTCGTCGTGGCCTTGCTGGGGGGCGATCCCTTCGTGGTGTTGCAACAACTGGGGGGAGGTGGCATTGGCATGGGCGGGGCTCCTGTCTCCGTGAGCCGGCCCAGGCAGCAGACGCCCGCCGATAACAAATTGGCCGATTTCGTCTCCGTGGTGCTGGCCGACACCGAGGACACCTGGACCAAGGAATTTCGCGAGAACGGCGGCACCTACCGGTCACCCAAGCTGGTGATCTTTGATGGTGTGGCCAATTCAGCCTGCGGCCGGGCGGCAGGGTCCACGGGACCCTTTTATTGCCCGAACGACCAGAAGGTGTACATCGACCTCAATTTCTATCGGCAGCTGCGCAGTCAGCTGGGGGCCCCTGGTGATTTTGCCCAGGCCTACGTGATCGCCCACGAAATCGGCCACCACGTTCAACACCTGATGGGCATCGATCAGCAGGTGCAACAAATGCAGCGGCGCCTACCCCAGTCCCAGGCCAACCAGCTTTCGGTGCGCCTTGAACTGCAGGCTGATTGCTTTGCCGGCGTCTGGGCCAATCAAACCCAGACTCAGCGCGGCACCCTGGAGCAGGGCGACCTGGAGGAGGCCCTCAACGCCGCCGCCCGCATCGGCGATGACACCCTGCAGCGCCAGACCACCGGCTGGGTGCGGCCCGAATCCTTCACCCATGGCACCTCGGCCCAGAGGCAGCGCTGGTTTGTGACGGGCCTGCGCAGTGGTGACATCAACAGCTGCGACACCTTCCAGGCAGCCAGGCTCTGAAGCCATGGCCGCGATCGTTTCAGTTGGAGGCTTTGCTGAGCCGTTGCACGATCAGGGTCATCAGCACCAGGGAGCCGGCCAGGGCCAGCAGGAGGGCGGTGGTCATCGAGGCTTGGAGAGACAGCAACCTTCATTATCGGGGCCGGTCGGTGGTCATGGACTCCTGATGGCGGAGCTGCAGCAGTCGCCGATGCAATGAATCAACCGCTTTTGGATTTAGCGCCTGAAGCCTTTTGCCCCAGCCCCAACCGATCCCGGGCTCAATGGCCCAGATTCAAGTGCCTGAGACATTCTTGGTCCAAACTCCCAAGTTCCCCCCCACCGACCGCCGCAGTTCCTGTTCCATACGTCTGAGGCCCAATCGCCTCAGTCTCTCCAACCCCAAGTGCTCCAGACTCGACAGTCCCAGTCCCAAGTGCCCCAGCCGCAACCATTGCAGTCCCAACCGCTGCTTTTTGTCTATGGCAGCCTCAAGCGCGGTCAGCGGGCCCATCACCTGTTGCAGGGACTGGCCTGGCTGGGGGAAGCCTGGTTGGCGGGGGCCCGCTTGCACGATCTGGGTCCGTTCCCAATGGCGGTGCCTGGCGAGGGACGGATCCAGGGGGAGGTCTACGGGGTGGGCGAGGCCGACTTGGAGGTCTTGGATCGGTATGAGGGGGCACCCAGGTTGTTTGAGCGCCGTTGGCTGATCCTGGAAGACGGTCGTCGGGCATGGGTTTACCTGGGCCGGCCCCACCAGGTGCGCCATGTGGCCCCTTTGGGCAGTGGCTGCTGGCTGGGCCCCTCGGCTCCGAGACCCCGCATCGGGGCGAAAGGGAACACCTCAGCCCCTGCGATGTTCTCGGCCTTGACGCAGGCCCTGAGCCTGTCCCTGGTCATCGCTGGCGGCCTGCGGCCCGCTTGGGCCTTTGACACCCTGGGGGCTTGTCATTCGTGGCAGAACAGTCGCGGTCAGGCCCGCATCGAAGTGGCCAACAGCATCGGTGCCGCCCACTACCTCACCAAGATGAAACGGCTGCAGGAGAGTGATCCGGCGGCGCCTGTGTCGCTTTATAGCGAGAGTGATGTTGCGCGGGTTTGTAGTGAACGCTGAGGGCTGATACCTGGGAGATCAAGATAGGGATCTGGGGCCCATGCTGGAGGCCGTCATTGATCTGTAACGACGACACGTCGGCCCCGACGGGTTGGACGTCACCAAGGCCGAGATCAGTCGATTTTCCTGCTGGCAAATAAGGTAATCCCTTCTATATTTAGTCTCTTAAACTGCAGTCAGTCCCCCATCCAGCCGGATCACTTGGCCGCAGATGAAATTGGAGGCATTCGATGCCAAGAAAAGCGCGAGATCAGCCACTTCTTTAGGTTCACCGAAGCGTCTAGCGGGAATTCGTGCTTTCATCGGATCCCCCTTACTGGGTTCTCCCCACACCTGCTGGCCCATCGCCGTGAGGATCACGGTGGGGGCAATCGCATTGGCCTGAATGTTGTATCGACCCCACTCGGCTGCCATCGACTGGGTCAGCAGGTTGAGTCCTCCCTTCGAGGCTGAATAGGCAGCATGACCCTCGGGGGCCAGGACAGCGGCAACCGAGGAGATGTTGATGATTTTGCCTTGCCTCTGCTCGATCATTCCGGGGGCAAGGGTTTGTGCGAGGAGATAGGGGGCGCGTAGGTTGACGGCCTGGGTGTCTTCCCAATGCTCAAGAGTTGTATGCAGTAGCTCTTCGACATAAACAATGCCGGCGTTATTCACGAGAATGTCGACTGTGCCGAACAGCTCCAGCGCCCTATCGGCTAGTCGTCGCGTCTCTTCAACATTGCGTAGATCAGCCTGCACGGCATGGCAACGTCGATCCAGCATTGCCACCGCCTCGCGCGTGCTCTCAAGGCCGATCGGATCGCGGCCGCTGATCACCAGATCAGCTCCTGCAGCGGCTAACGCCAATGCGATCTCTGCGCCAAGGCCGCGCGAGGCCCCCGTAATCAGGGCGCGCTTGTCGTCGAGCCTGAAGCGGCTGGTGGCATCGGGCATGGGGTGGCTGGCTGGGATGATCAAGGATCGACGCGGATCTCCCAACCCGAGAGTGCGGTGGGCCGATCACCAGGGCCACGGGTGATCGTGTAGCTGAAACGGCTGCCATCGGGACTGATGAAGCTCACCAGAGTCTGACCGTAGGGATAGTTCGCCTTGCCGATGCAATCCGGGCTGACGCTATAAGTAGCCTGCATCGTGCCGGCGACGCCGCCTGTACCACTGTAGGTCAGTACAACGCCCCCCTTGCCGTCATACACCTCACGGCCACTTTCGGCGTAGGGCTTGCCATCAAGCACACCGATCGAGCTGTAGAGGTACGTGCCCTTAAGGGTGGCGTTAGTGCAACGGATCGATGCAGCGGTGGGCTGTTCCGCCGCCAGGGAGGGATGAATCCCGACGATGGGCATCAGGGGAAGCAGCAGGGCGGACAGGCTCAGCAGACGCAAGCGGGCAGACATCACAATGGATCAGGTTCATCTGTCTTATAGCTACTGGAGGCTAGAGTTCTGGCTGTGGTTGTAATCTTTGTTCTCATACGACGTGGAATTGGGGGTTCGGCTGAATTTTCATCAGATTATCTTGGCTCAAGATTTCCATCTTTGCTCTTATTCACGTTGAGATCGGCTCGTCCCGCTTGCGATCGGCAGGGCCGTCAAGCTTCGATATCCACCTGCTTGTCTAGGAGGTTGATCGTCGAAACACCCTGCCATGTCCCTTCAAGCCATTGGATCGATCCATCACCTGCCCGAATCTTGGCCCTGTAAGGAACATCGAGATTGCCTTTGGTGACCGATGCGACGCGTTGCATGCGCTTCAAAGCCGGTACCTCGACGTCACTTTCGCGGGTGTAGCTTTGGGTGGTTTTATTCTCTCCACCAAACTGCCAGGTATTGGTTGAAGAGGCATCCAATTTCACGGTTGTCTCATTTTCCGCCAGACCCGGAATGCCTGCCTTGAATTTTGTCTCCACTCCCACCTTGACCTCGAATCCGTGTTGCTCGGAAAATGTTGAAGTATTAGTGATCTCCTTGGTGAAACTGAATTTGGTTTTCAGGGGGATTTGGGACCTGCTGTTATCGTAGGTTTCGGTTGCAATGATTTCTGGAGCTGTATTCAGAACCTTGGCTTGATCCATATTCCAGTAAAATTCCAGGATTTGTGCGATCGTCCTTGAGTTTGTAAACCATCCCAACCCCTCCTGCACAAGCTCTTTGTTGCTCATGTTTTGCAGTGATGAAATAGGCTTGTCAGTATGGTTATTGTTTTCCACGACCAAGGTGTTTCGTTGGTCATTGTCGCTCATGTTCTTGAGTGCATTGTCGTCACGAATCCCTGCTTCCCGTAGAAAAACAACCGTTGCCCCCTTTCCGATCAAAGTATCATCATCAAAGCCTTGGAAATAGCCAGCAGGCTGGTTGGTGTGATTGGCTAGTTCCACAATCAAGGAATTACGCTTATCTTCGGTTGGCATGTGATTCAGTTCATCTTCTGCTCGCCATTTGCCCGCTAACAATATCCCACGCAGTGTCATTTCGATCGCAAATGGCATGTTCAAATCCTTCACTTGTTTTGCACTTTTTAGCTGGATTCGCAGCAGCTGGCAACCACGCTTTCACATTCCGCAACCGTCACTGGCCCCTTTGGTTCGCTGCCTCCAAAAGCCACTGCCTCCTAGGGAAGCTCTGGATCTACCAGGTTGGACGCAGAGGTTGCTGTCCGAGACTCATGCTTCTGCATGGATGGTGATTGGCGCGCTGGTGCTAGTCCAGGTCTTCGCTGAGGTCTTGGCTGGACGATCGGCCAGGCCCAATAGCTTTGTTGATGAAAACATAGACAACCGGTGTCTCATCTGTCCCTTACTACCATCAAGATTGTCTTCCTGACATCCTCCTCCAGCACGCTACGGGTAGTGTTCTGAAAGGCCTATCCATGGATGCGCTGGCCAGTCGGGATGCACCCCAAAACAAGTTCGCCTTCAAAGGTGCTGATTTGTCGCCAACCACCAGCCCAGGCAGATCCCGAGCGACACCACCAGGCCCAGCAAAATAATGGTCATCAGGCGAGGCGGCACCATGTCGGCACGGACCAGGTCAAGTCGGGCGAGCAAGACCGAACAAGCCAGAATCAGCACGCTTGAGAACACCGAAAGGTGCAGTAGATAAAGCCCTCCGGTAATCACAAGCAACAGGGTGCCCACCAGGCTGACGACCCTGCTGTAGGCCATCATCGAACTCAATTCATGCATCAGCACATCAGGGATGGTGCATACCACCACCACCAGCAGGGCCTGCAGGCATTCCGCTGTCAACAGCAGGTGCCTGAGCACCCCATCGCCGAACACCTCGGGATCAAGGGTGTGGCTCCAGCGGCTGCCCAGATAGGTGCTCACCCCCAGCAGCAACAGCAGCATCGGCGCACGCAACGGCAGCAGGGTGTAGCGCAATAGGTTCATCGAGGTTCAAGCACCAGGGAAATCGCCTCCAGGGGACAACTGGGCAGGCATTGTTCGCACACCAGACACAGGCTGGCGGCAAAGGTCAGCCGTTGCTCTTGGTGCTGAAAGCGCAGGGCGCCGCTGGGACAGACGCTGGAGCAAATGCCGCAATCGACGCAGCGTTGTGGGTCGATGCGGATCTCGCCCAGGCTGCGATCCAAACCCAGGCCCAGGCGCTCCAACCAAACTTCGGCGGCATCGAGTTCATCGATGTCGCCAGAGAGCTCGACCACCATCGTGCCACTTTGATTCGGCGCGATCTGGGCCCTGAGGATCTTGGCGGCGATGTTGAACTCCACCGCCAGTCGATAGGTGATCGGTTGATGCACCGCCTCCCGGGGGAAATGCAGGGTGAGACGCCGTTTCACCACTGGAGACCGAACCTCTTGAACTTAGCGGTTTCGGGTGGCAGGCCAACGGCGTCGTAAGGGATCCCAGTCCTGCTCGGGGTCCTGCCAAAGTGAATCGGCCTTCCCACAATCGCCCCATCCATGTCCCCCAGTCCGGGCCCCTCCTCCCCCTCCAGCCCCGCCGCCGCCGCGCCCTTGGGTCGCCGAGAACGGATGCTGCTGGCCGGGCTGGCGGCGGTGCTGGCCGTTTTGCTGTTCTGGTGGCGGGGGGGGCTCCACCCTGAGGCGGCCCTGGAGCGCCTGGCGCGTCAATCCCCCGAACTGGGCACCGCCCTGACCGACGGACGGCCCACCCTGGTGGAGTTCTATGCCGATTGGTGCGAGGCCTGCCGCGCCATGGCTCCCGCCATGGAGGCCATTGAGCGGGGCCACCACGACACCCTCGATGTGGTGCTGCTGAACGTGGACAACCCCCGCTGGCAGCCGGAAGTCGAGCGCTACGGGGTCAACGGCATCCCCCAGCTGGAACTGTTCGATGCGGCGGGCCAGCCCGTGGGCCGCTCCATCGGCGCCCGCCGGCCAGTTGAACTCGAGGCCATCACCACGGCCCTGGTGGAGGGCAAGCCCCTGCCCCAACTGGCCGGGGTGGGTGCCACCAGCAGCCTGCGCGGGGCCGAATTCGACTCGCAATCTGCCGTGGTCAGCGTTGCATCCCCCGCTGATCCGTCTTCTGAGCTTGCGTCTGCTGCTGGGTCTGAAGCTGTTTCAGCCGCTGCTGTTGCATCGTCAGCTGCTGCAGTGCCCGCTGGGGCTTCTCAAGCATTGCCGGCACCAGCGGTTGCGGGGCCCGCTCTTGAGTCCCTGGCTACTGCACCCCAAGCGGAGGAATCCCCCCTCCAAATCAACGAATCCGCTTCTGCAGTGGCCGGCCCAGGCACCGGTTCCAGATCCCAGGCCCCCATTCGACCCGGCGGCCGCCAGGCCGCCATCGGCCCCCGCAGCCACGGCTGACCTCCTGCCCCGCCACCCCATGGATCCCCGCTTCCGCGTCGAATTGATCGCCGCCACACCCAACCCCCAGCAGTGCGTGTATGCCGGCATGCACCAGGACTACAGCGAGGGCTTCGTGGCCGATGACCGCAGCGCCTGGCCCGATGAGCAACGAGCCGGTGAGATCTGCGTCAAGCGCCTGCTGGCTGGTGAACGGGGCCATTACGGCCCGCTGGAGCACGCCCAGATTGTGCTGAATGTGGGCTGGTTTCCCCACTCGGTCATGCAACAGGCCCGCACCCATCGGGTTGGCGTCAGCTTTGATGTGCAGTCGATGCGTTATACAGGCGATCGCATTTGCAAGGCAGCCAACGGTGAACTCGACCTGGAAGAGGTGTTTTATCTGCGGCCGGCTGGTGATTATAGCGACCGCCAGGGAAAAAAATACACTTATACCGCCGCCCAACGTTCGATCGATCTGGAGCTCTGCCAGGCGGCTGCTGGCCGCTACCGCGATCTGTTGGCGGCTGGTTTTGCTGAAGAACACGCCCGCGGCATCCTGCCCTTTGATTACCGCCAGCATTTCGTGGTGAGTTTCAGCCTCAGGGCCTTTCTGCACTTTCTGGATCTACGCGCCAAGCTCGATGCCCAGCAGGAGATCCGCGAACTCTGCGATCTGATGTGGCCCCACCTGGTCGGCTGGGCGCCGCAATTTGCCGAGTGGTATGAGAAATCGCGCCTGCACAAGGCGCGCCTGGCGCCTTGAACAGCGTTTGAGCCAAAACTCAGAGCAAGGCCATCTCGGTATCGAGAGCTAAGTCATTCGCTAAAAAACCCGACCGCGACCCGATCAACCCTCCAATCCTGGCTCAGCGGCCCAAGCCCAGCGGTGGTTTTGCCCGGTTCCCGAGGGGGCAAACCGTAGGTGGATGGGGATTTTCAGCAGGCGCTTAGATGCACAGCCGGATCAGATTCGTTTTAGGGTGTCATGCTTGCCAGTCAACATTCATCCGCAACTTCCTTAGTGCCTTTCGCTGGTGTCGTCCACCCGACTCGCTGCCAAGGGCTAGCGGCGATCGGATCGATGCCGGACCATCAGGGAGAGCGCCCGGTGGCGATCAACCGAGCAAGCAATAAAACGCTAGAATAACTAACCTTATAGAGAAAATTAAAATTTGACAGCCGGTTCGCCTCCCAAGCCCACTGCCCTGAAATCCACCGCCCTGCCACTGCTGCCACAGTCTGTGCGGCGCAGGGATTTCGACCTCAAACCGTTTATCGGCGGCAGCAACGGGGTTGGGGCTTGGCAGGTTGCCAACACCCTGGTGCCCTACGGCCTGTTGTGGTGGCTGGCGCTGTCCTTTCTGAAGCAGGGATCGTGGCTGCTCTTGCCCGTGATGGTGTTGATGGTGCTGTTTTTGGCCCGTTGCTTCTCCCTGATGCACGACTGCGGCCACAACGCCCTGTTTCGCCACAGCAGCACCAACCGCTGGCTGGGTTTTCTGCTTGGCATCGTCGCTGGCATCCCCCAACTGCCCTGGTCCCGGGGTCATGCCTTTCACCATCGTCACAACGGCAACTGGCAGCGCTATCGGGGGCCCGCGGCGGTGGTGAGCGTCAAGACCTACACCAACTACAGCCCTCGCGCCAGAACCTTTTATCGCTGGCTGCGCCACCCTCTGATGCTGATTCCCGGGGGCTTCTTCTACCTGGTGATCAAGCCGCGTATCGAATTACTCGCCGGCCTGGTGGGCCTGGTGCCCCATGCGATCGCGCGGCTACGCCAATCCCCCGCCCCGGGCCTGGGGGAGATCGTGGCCAGTCACCGCAGCCGCTGGTGGCACAGCCCGGAGGAATTCCGTGATCTGCTGCTCAACAACCTGGCTGTGGTGGCTAGCTGGATTGGATTGGCCTGGTGGCTAGGCGCTGGCCCCTTCTGGTTGATCTATGCCCCGGTGATGGCTGGCGGAGCGGCGATTTTCATCTGCATCTTCTTTGTGCAGCACAACTTTCCGGGTTCCTACGCCCATGGCAACGGCGATTGGACCTCCATGGATGGGGCCATGCAGGGCACCAGCGACCTGCAATTGCCAGCCCTGCTGAACTGGTTCTCCGCCGATATTGGCTGCCATGCGATCCATCACCTCTGCGAGGCCATCCCCAACTATCGCCTTCAGGATTGTCAGAAGCGCAATGCCCATCTGCTTACCGGCGTTAAACGCCTCTCGCTGCGTGACATCCCCAGCTGTTTTGATTACATCCTCTGGGATGAATCATCAGGCACCCTCACCACGGTGGCGGCGACAGCTCTCTGACCTGTCTACGACATCTGAGCGGCTCAATCTCGTTTGTTAAGCATCGATCCAGCGTGGTTGCAAACCCAGTTGCTTATATCCTCGCCAAGGTGACCCGCTCGGGCTGGTGCTGATATTTACCCGAACGATCTTGATAGGTTGTGTCGCAAGGATCGCCTTCAAAGAAGAGCAACTGGCAGATGCCTTCTTCGGCATAGATGCGGCAATCGGCACCGGATGAATTGCTGAATTCCAGGGTGAGGTGGCCCTCCCAGCTGGCCTCAGCCGGGGTGGTGTTGACGATAATTCCCAACCGGGCATAAGTGCTTTTGCCCAGACAGATCACGGTGATGTTGGGCGGCACCCGCAGCTTTTCGAAGGCGACGCCCAATCCATAGGTGTGGGCCGGCAGAATGAAATAGCGTCCATCGCCATCTTCGTGCAAGGGGGCCGGCTCCAGGTTGGCCGGATTGAAGCGCTTGGGGTTCATCACCGTGCCCGGCACATGGCGGAAGATCAGAAACTCCCGTGCCGACAACCTGAGGTCGTAGCCATAGGACGAGCAGCCGAAACTGAGCACCGGCTTGAGTTGGGCTTCCGGTTCCAGATGGCGCACCAGGGCCGCCTGGAAAGGCTCGATCATCCCGGCTTGGGCCTGGGCATTGATCCAGCGGTCGTTCTTGAGCATCGCGCGGGGGAGAATTCAGCGCCGCAGGTGGGTCACCTGGTCCGCCAGGGCCATCAGGGCCGGCGGCATGGCCGGTCCGGTCACGATGACATCCAGATGGGCGGGCCGTTGGGCCAGGGTGGCGGTCACCTCGTTGGCCTGCAGGTAGCCCAGTTCAATCGCCAGCCCCAATTCATCGAGCACCAGCAGATTCAGATCGCCCTGGATCAGCCGTTGGCGACTGAAGGACCAGACCTCCCGCACCGCCTCCAGGGCCACGGCATCCTCGCTGGCGGGAGCGCTGAGGCAGTGGGGGGTATCGGGCCGCAGCCATTGCAGGCGGCCGCATAACCAGAGGCTGCCGGCCACCCCCTGCTCCACCCCCCCTTTGAGGAACTGACTCACCAACACATGACTGCCCAGGCCAGCGGCCCGCAGGGCCTGGCTGAACACGGTGGCGACACTGCCGCGATAAGGGGCGGTATGAATTTGCAGCAATCCCTCGGCTTGGGGGCTGAGGCGCAGCATCGCGGGCAGGCCCGTCGCTGCGCCGTTGGCACGAGACGCACTGGCTCCGGCGGCGAGGGACTCCTCGGCCTTGCCCACACCACCGCTGCCGGTACCGACGCTGCCGGCACCGACGCCAGTGCCGGCGCCATGGTGCGGCGGCACTGGATGGCGCTGGGGCAAGCGGTGGTTGGTGAGGCTCGCGGTCATGGGGCCCAAGGGATGGTGGCTGGCGGCGATGGGGATCGCTGGCGCCTTGGGCTCCGGGGAAGGGGCGGGCCCTGATCACCTGAATGTAGCGGTATCGAGCTATCCCTGACACCACCCCTGGTGTCAGGGAGCCGCGACGGCTGGCCCCCTACGCTGCCTCCTTCCCCTGATGGTCGCCGTGTCCAGCCCTACGCCAGTGCCGGATGCCGCGGCGGCTGG
The DNA here is from genome assembly GCA_040373885.1 of Aphanothece sp. Lineage (GTDB taxonomy): Bacteria > Cyanobacteriota > Cyanobacteriia > PCC-6307 > Cyanobiaceae > Cyanobium. The sequence continues at coordinate 4,451 of JBEIVL010000018.1, read as the reverse complement.
ATCGCCCCAACGCGCCCAAAATCGGCCCTCCGGTGAGCTGCGACCGGTGAGCTTCAGTTGGGATCCGATGGGCTTTGCCCTCAGTTCGTTGATCGTGGCCACTGGCCAGACCCGGGTGCTGTGCAGCGTCTGCGTCGAGGAGGGGGTGCCGCGCTGGCGCCAGGGCTCGGGCGAGGGCTGGCTGAGCGCCGAATACCGCCTGCTGCCGGCCTCCACCCCGGAGCGCCAGAGACGGGAACTGATGAAACTCTCAGGACGAACCCAGGAAATCCAGCGATTGATCGGCCGCAGCCTGCGGGCCGCCGTGGACCTACAGGCCCTGGGCGAACGCACTCTGCTGGTGGATTGCGATGTATTGCAGGCCGACGCCGGCACCCGCACCGCCGCGATCACCGGCGCCTGGCTGGCCCTGGCCGTTGGCCTCCAGCGGCTTCAGGCCCAGGGTCTGCTGCTGAAGAATCCCCTGCGCCACCAGGTGGCCGCCGTGGCCGTGGGCTTGGTGGATGGTCAAGCGCTGTTGGATCTCGATTACGCCGAGGACAGCCGCGCGGCCGTTGATCTCAACGTGGTGATGGATGAACAGGCGCGGCTGCTCGAAATCCAGGGCACGGCCGAAGGAGCCCCCTTCAGCCGCCAGGAGCTCGATGGCCTGCTGGATCTGGCCCAAGGTGGCATCAGCGCGCTGCAACAGCGCCAAAAAGAGGCCCTGGCCGCTGCCTCCTGAGACAGGCGAGCCATCAGCAAGTAAAAACGGTGTATTCCGCTACAGGGAGTCCCCAGGACGATCCGTAGTTTCGCCATTAAAGGACCGCCGACATGGTTGGAGCCTCGCGCGGTTTTACCCGCCTTCCCAGCACACCCTCCTCGGGAAGTCCGGTTTCGGTGGCGGCCCAATCGCCGACCCTCGCCGTTCCGCCCACCCTCCTGGAGGTGATGAGGGGTCTTGGTGGCAGTAATCAAGAGACGATTGAGCGGGGCAAGACCATCTTTTTCCCCGGGGATCCAGCCGAGAAGGTCTATCTGCTGCGTCGGGGCGCCGTGCGCCTGTCGCGCGTCTATGAATCTGGAGAGGAGATTACCGTAGCTCTGCTGCGCGAAAATAGTCTTTTCGGCGTTCTATCGCTGCTCACCGGCCAGCGTTCTGATCGCTTTTATCACGCGATTGCCTTCACCCGCGTTGAGATGGTGACCGCCCCGGCCACGTCGGTGCGCAAGGCGATTGAGCAGGATGCCAGCGTTGGCTTGTTGTTGCTGCAGGGGTTGTCGTCGCGCATTCTGCAGACGGAAACCATGATCGAAACCCTCACCCACCGCGACATGTCCTCGCGGCTGGTGAGTTTCCTTCTGGTTCTCTGCCGCGATTTCGGCGTTCCCGGCAGTGAGGGCATCACCATCGATCTGCGCCTGTCCCACCAGGCCATTGCCGAGGCCATCGGCTCGACGCGGGTGACGATCACCCGGCTGCTGGGTGATCTGCGCAACGAGGGTTTGGTGCAGATCGACCGCAAGAAGATCACGGTGTTTGATCCCATCGCCCTCGCCAAGCGCTTCAGCTAGCGGCCAGAGATACTGGATCCGATCCGGAGGATCCCGTGTCGGCCTGGCTGTTGATCCTGGCCCTGCTCGTGCTGGGCGGAGTGCTCTCGACCCTAGGGGACCGCCTCGGCTCCATGGTGGGCAAGGCCCGCCTGAGCCTGTTCAATCTCAGGCCCCGTAAGACGGCGGTGGTGATCACGGCCCTCACCGGCAGCTTGATCAGCGCCCTCTCCCTGGGACTGATGCTGTTGGTGAGTCAGCGCCTGCGGGTGGGCCTGTTTGAGCTGGACCAGATCCAGGCGCGTCTGCGCGACAGTCGCCAGGCCCTGGACCGCAGCCAGAAGGATCTGCAAAACAACCGCCTCGAGCTGGACCGCAACCGCCAAGAGTTGCTGCGCAGCCGCCAGGAACGCAACCGGGCCGAGCAGGGTCGCTTGCAGGCGTTGCACAGCCGCGGCCTGGCGCTGGAGAGCAAGCGGGTGGTGGCCGGCCAGTTGGCGGCGGCCCAGCAACGGGTCGGTTCCCTGCGCCATGAACTCCAGCCCCTGCAGGAGCAGCGCCAGCGGCTGGAACGCGAGCGTGATCGCCTCAGCCGGGATGTCAAGGGCCGGGATGTGGAAATCCGCCGCACCGAAGCCGAACTGGCGGCGGTGCGGCGCAGCATCGCCGAGGGGCAGAAGGAACTCAAGGGGCTGGAAACCAAGGTGATTGCCCTGCGCCGCGGCGATGTGGTGATCGCCAGCGGTCAGCCGCTGGCCACCGCCAAGGTGAAACTGCGCCGCAAAGAGGAGGCCCGCGATGTCATCGATGCCCTGATGCAACGGGCCAACCAGACGGCCTTTGGCCTGCTGCTGCCGGGCCAGAAGGCCGATCGCCAGATCCTGCTGGTGCCCCGCATCGATGTGGAGAAACTCGAGCAGTTGTTGCAACGCTCCGGCACCTGGGTGGTCTCGATTCGCTCGGCGGCCAATGTGTTGCGGGGCGAAAATCGCGTGCTGGCTTTCCCGGATCTGCGCCCCAACCGCCAGGTTGTGCGCCAGGGGGAATCCCTGGCGCGCACGGTGCTGGAGGCTGATGTGCGCAGCCCGGAGGAGATTCGCAGCCGCATGAATCTGCTGCTGGCGGCCTCCTTTGCCCGCGCCCAGCGCCAGGGAACCCTGGTGGATGGGCTGCAGTTTGATGTGAGCGCCTTCAATACCCTGGGCCGCGCCCTCAGCGCCAGGCCCCAGGGAATCCAGGCCACGTTGGAGGCGGTGGCCGTGGTGGCCGCCGATACGCCCGATCCGATTGTGGTCGAACTGCGCTGGATTCCCGCCAATGGGCGCGGCGGATGATGGAACCTGCCGCCGTTGCCGTGGCCCCGGCGCCCCCCGGGGCCATCGCCGCCCTCGATCCAGGCCGCAGCAAATGCGGCCTCGTGCGCACCGATGAGCAACAAATCAGCATCGTGGCCGCTGCCGTGTTGCCGCCGGAGGCCGCCCTGGCCCGCCTGCGCCAGTGGCAGGCGGAGGTGCCCGTGACCCTGCTGCTGCTGGGGGCCGGCACCGGCTCAGCCCCCTGGCGCGACAAGCTCAAGGGCCTGATCGATGTTCAGCTGATCGAGGAGGGGGGCACCACCCTGGCGGCCCGGCGGCGCTACTGGCAGCTGGTGCCTCCCCGGGGCTGGCGGCGCTGGCTGCCCGAGGGCCTGCGCCAGCCCCCAAGGGACTGGGACGATGTGGTCGCCCAGGTGCTGCTGGAGCGCTGGCTGGGGCGGGAGCTGCCGCGGCGGGGCTGTTGAGGTTGGCCTGAGGCTCGGCTGGCCGGGAAAGTGCTCAACAATCTTCTGATCGCTGCGGACGGCCCAGCGGAAATCAGCGGTCACCAGAGGGTTTGGCAGGGAAAGGTGGTCAGCTGGGGATCTGCTGTGAGCAACACCAGTCGCTCCAGTTCGGCCTGGGCTGCCAGCATCCGATCAAAGGGATCGCGGTGGGGCTGGCGATAGGCCCCGGCCCGGAGTCCATGGGCTTGGCTAATCGGCAATCCCTTAAAGCCATCGGCCTGCAACAGGCTGGGTAGATCACTGATGGCGCCCGCCAGTTCGGGCAGCTTGCCGCGGTGGTGCTTGAGGCTGAGCTCCCAGATGCTGGCGGCACTGACCCAGATTTCACAGGTGGGATCGACCAGCAGGCCATGGACGGCGGCGGAGAGACGGGCCGGATCAAACCACCACCACAGCAGCACGTGGCTGTCGAGCAGATGGGCGGATGCGACGGGGGCAGGGCTGCTCAACGCTGGGACGCCTCCGAGAGCAGCGGGGTGCTGTCCCAAGCGGCGAGCTCGTCTGGATCCAGGGGCTCCAACAGGGCATTCGGATCGGCTAGGGGACCGAGCTGCCGCAACCGCCCTGGGATGCGCTGCGGAGCTGATGGTTCCAGCGGCACCAGCCGGGCCCAGGGTTTGCCCGCCTTAGCCAGCACGATCGTCTCACCGGCATGGGCGGCGTCGATTAGCCGTGACAACTGGGTTTTGGCCTGATGCACGTTGACCATGCGGCACGAGCCGCCTTGGATCGTGCCCGCAATGGCGTGCGCCTCGACGCCTGGCGAGACCGGGCTTTCCATCACGACCTGATCCTGGGTGAACTTAGTTTAGGCATGGACTAAGTCCTATTCGAGCTTGGGCTCGGCGACCGCCTTGCGCTTGCGGGCCGAACCGCTCTTGGCCAAGTCAAAGGCCAGCTCAAGGCCACCACGCTGTAAAGGCCAACCTCGCCCCCCTCAGAACTGGGCCCGCACCGTGAAGGCGTAATCCCCACCGGCGTCCAGCTGGTAATCGGCCTGCAGCAGGGATCTCAAAAGAGCGTCCTGGATCAGGGCCCGACCCAGGGACGGTTCGACGCTGAGATCGCCCCGGTCAAAGGCCCAGCGGAAGGT
>JBEIVL010000040.1:0-15993 GCA_040373885.1 Aphanothece sp. | reverse complement strand
TAAAACTGAAATCAGCGAATTCAAGCCATCTCGAATGGCCATTGATTCTCTCTCTGCTTTGGCCCGCGGCGTGAGTCACAACGCATTCCGTCAATTTGTGATTGGGGTGACTGGGTATGCCAAGCAAGAGGAAATTGCCGGATTCTTTACTAATACTTCCGAAGAGTTTATGGGTAGTCATTCTATTACTGACTCGCATATATCCACAATTACTGATACTATTCTTCTGTTGCAGTATGTTGAAATTCGCGGTGAGATGGCCCGGGCTCTGAATGTATTTAAGATGCGGGGCTCTTGGCATGATAAAGGCATTCGCGAATTTGTGATTACAGGCAATGGTCCTGAAATCAAGGATTCGTTCTCTAATTTTGAGCGGATCATTAGTGGCGTGCCGCACCGCATCACTACAGACGAACGGGCTGATCTTGGCCGCATTGCTCGCGGTGTGGCCAGCGAGGAATTTTAGTTGTTTTCAATGTTTTTGATGCAGCTGTTTGATTCCGTCGCAACGGTCGCGCCTGGTCTAATTTTCGGGCTGTAAAAATATTGGTAATCCCGAGATATTTTTTTGTAGGGTGATTTCTGCCCTAAGTCCGCCATTTTTTGACTTGTCCAACCTGAGTTGGCCCCCGTGATCGTGGCAGAATTGCTCGACAATTTTTAATCCTAAACCCTGATGAATCTTGCGGTCTCGGTCGTTGGCGAGCGTTTGATAGGGCATATTTGGTATCGTTGGTGATCGTAAACCAAGGCCATGATCTTCTACTTGTATGATTAAAGTATTGGCTTCTCGCTTGGCCTGGATCAGCACAGGTGGGTGGCCGTGATCGAAGGCATTGTCGATCAGATTTCGTAGGGACCGTTCCATTCCGGTGGAATCGAGTTGTACAAGTAGTCGAGGTATGATGACCTTCATTGCAGCAGCTGGGTAACTGGCGATGACCCTGAGGCAAAGATCGTCAAGGGCCAGTTGTTCGCACTTCAAATCGGTTTGATTCTTTTCTGCCAGCAATCCCAATTGCACAGTGATTTTGCGTAGTTGCTCAAGATCACTGCTGATGGCCTTGATGGCGGCTAGGTGCTGGCCATTGAGCTGGCTTTCAAGTGATTCAATCTGGAGGCCCATCCGGGTTTGGGGGCCGGAGATGTCATGGACCAATCCGCGCAGCAGAATTCGTCGACTATCGGCGGAGCTGTTAATTCCCTCCAGCAGGCGATTGATGCGAAGACTCATCAAACGCAGGGGCGCGATCCCCTTTTCAGGAATCAGGGGAAGAGGGGGAATCACCGTTTCCGGTAATCCTTTGAGCACCTCTTTGAATGGTTTTTCTACACTACTTTTGAGGAAGAACGTGATACCCAGTAAGATGCCGCTGGCAATGGACAAGGATCGTAACACGGGCAGATACCAAACACTGCTGCCACCAAGGCGTGCGGGTCGGTAAAGCCACAACGGGGGATCATGTTTGGTGGCTAACTCAATCCAGAATCCTCCCCAAGGATCTTGTAAAGGTGGCAGATCTCTTTGAATACGGCGATCCAATCCGTAACCTCTCTTGAGATCGATGCTCAATAATTTTTCGAAGCGACTTGGATTGGAGTCTTTTTGCCCTTCAGGTCCTTGTTCGGAGCTTTTGAGGAGGACACCAGTAGGGAGGTGTTCAGGGGGAAGATTCTTGAGTGCTTCCTCCATTAGTTTGACGCTGAGACTAATCCGTAAACTGCTCTCAGCCACAATCTGAGGTTCCAGGATGGTGCGCAGGAGAATCAGCAAAGTGGCGAAGCTGATGCCGCAACCCAGGCTGCAAAGACTGAATAACCGCCACCAGTCTTTGCCATCTAGACTGGCAATTTGAAACTTTGGCTTCACCTCTTATGGCCTTTCTTCAATCACTGATGTTTCCAGTCTGTATCCTTCTCCCCTTTGCGGTCGGATTAAATCCTCGCCGCCTGTGAGTTCGCGTAGATGACGTCTTAGCCTCGAGATGCGAACATCGAATGTGCGGCTTCGCTCCGGGTCCACTAGGCTGCCTGTCAGCTGGGCCAGCGATTGGCGGGAGAGAACGATCTCAGGATGTTTGCAAAAGGCCATTAGCAGGGAACTTTCACCTCGACTCAAACGAATTTCCTCCCCTTGATCGGTGGAAAGGCGTTGCAGGCTTGGTTCGAAGCACAGGTTGGCAAGACGCAGGGTGATGGCTGTCGGCGATCTTTGGGTCTCCGGGGACTTGTCAACCAGTCGTTGAATACGCAGTTGCAGTTCGCGGAATAGGAAAGGTTTGCCGATATAATCGTCTGCTCCCGCTTCAAGTCCAAGCACGCGATCGCTGGGGGCCCCCATGGCGGAGATCATCAGGACTGGAAAACGATGGTCTCGATGGCGAAGGCTGGAAAGCACATCGGTGCCACATTTTTCCGGCAGCATCTGATCGAGCAGCAGAAGATCGGGAGATCCCTCGTTCAGGGCGGCCTCAAGGCTGCGGTGGTGGTGAAACGCCTGAACATGCCAGTTCTGCCGCTGGCATTGCTCGGCGATCAGACGACAGAGAGCCACGTCGTCTTCAAGGATCCAGAGATCTAAGGGATCGGCCATGGAGCCCGGCGGGATTGGGGTATGGGGTCACAAGGCACCCGATGCCCAGTTTGTCCAAATTATGGTCCGGCTTGGGTCCCAAGGAGTTGGCCCAGGCAGGATGGCAAGATCGATCTTTAACAAGATCAATGGTGGTGACCACACCTCCTTCCTCTCGAATCCCCAGGGCCAGTCGGCTTCGCACCGAAGGAACCAGGGGGGCGTGGTGGCGTTGGTTGGTGTTTGGGATCTGCTTCGGCTTGGGCTACGGCTTGACCCAGCGCCTGAGTCATGGCGGCTCCTCTTCCGGGGCCAGTGGATCGGTTCCCTCCTTTGCTGCCCAGGACGCACCAGGCACCCGCTTGAGTGAGTTGCAGAAGCGGTCCGGCGCCCAGGGTCACTCTCTCCTGGGCGATCTGGAGCGTCTGGCGGACGAACGGCGCCAGGAGCGCCAGCGTCAGGAGGACGACCGCCGTCAGGCCAACCTCGAGCAAGAGAAAAACGAACGGGAGGATGCCGCCCGCAGGGAGGCCGATCGGGTGCGGCTGGAGGCCCTCAACCATTCCCCCGACCCGGTCGTTGTGGCCCCGGAACCGATTCTTTTGCCGTCCCAGGACTCCGAGCCCGCCAGGATTTCCGATCCCCCGTCCACAACCACCGCTCCCCCTGCCGCCGCCAACCCGCCCTGATCTGCCACAGTCGGCTGACGATTATCTGATGACATGACCGCCCCCCAATCCCTCCTTCAGGCGGCCTTCAACCGTCTAAGCGCCAGACTTGGGCATCGCCTGCTCGATTCGGCGGCCCAGCTAGCCGAAATCGCGCAGCAAGCCCCTGGCCAGTTGCAACAGGAGTGGTCTGTTTTCTGGCAGGAGGTGGAGCTGGAGGCCCAGCGCCTCGAGCGGGGTCCCTTTGCTGATGGCGTCAAGGAGTCCCCATCCTCGGGCGGACCTGTCTGGGATGTTGAGGCCCAGGAGGGTTCTCCACCCCCTGCCGCTGACCCCCAGGATCTGATCGATGCTTTACGGGCTCGGGTGGCCCATCTCACCCAACGGCTTGAGCAGGGTCCAGGTCGCTCCTGATGGCGGCGTCTTCGCCTCCCCGATCGTCTCGCTGGCACCTGGGCCGGCCTCTGCGCATTTGGTGGCTGGCCCTAACTATGGTGGCTCGTCTTTGGTTGGATGGGCGCCGCTGGACCTATCCGGGGGGCATGACCCTTGAACGGCGCCTCAGGCGGCAGCGGCGGCTGGCCCATTGGTTGACCGAGCAATTTCTGGTGCTGGGATCGGCCTTTATCAAGTTGGGTCAGTTGCTTTCCGCACGGCCTGACGTGTTGCCCGCCGACGTGGTCGAGGAGCTGGCGAGGCTTCAGGACAATGTGCCTGCCTTTCCCTTTGCGGTCGTCGAAGCCATCCTTGAGGAGGAACTGGCTGAGCGCTGCGTCGAGATTGTCGATCTGGAGCCGTCCCCTTTGGGGTCCGCCAGTCTTGCCCAGGTGCATCGGGCCAGCCTGCGCAGTGGACGCCAGGTTGTCCTTAAGGTGCAGCGCCCTGGTCTGGAGCGATTGTTCCGGCTGGATCTGGAGGTGTTGCAACAGGTGGCGGCTGTGGTGGTCTGGGCCCAGCGTCACTTCCGTTGGGGCGGTGCCAGTGACTGGGTCGCCATGGCGCGGGAATGCCGTCGGGTGCTGCTGAGGGAGCTTGATTTCCGCTTGGAGGCCGAACACGCCGCCCGCTTCCGCCAACAGTTTCTCGAGGATCCAGGCATTCGGATTCCTGCTGTGGTCTGGGAGTTGAGTTCGCGGAGGGTTCTGTGTCTTGATTACGTTCCTGGCATCAAAATCACCGATCGTGTCGCCCTGATCCAGGCCGGACTTGATCCTGTCGCCATTGCCGAAAAGGGCGCCGCCAGCTATCTACAGCAGCTGGTGCGTTTTGGCTTTTTTCATGCCGATCCCCATCCCGGCAATTTGGCAGTGGCTGCCGACGGGGCGCTGATTTACTACGACTTCGGCATGATGGGCCAAATCTCCGAACGCCTGCGCCAGAGGCTTGGCGGCATGGTTCGGGCGGCGGTCTCTCGGGATGCGGTGTCCTTGGTGGAGGAGTTGCAGGAGGCTGGGGTCCTGGCCAAGGGCATTGATCAGGGCCCTGTGCGTCGCATGGTGCGGCTGATGCTTCAGGAGGCCCTGACGCCACCGTTCAGCGCCGATCTGATTGGCCGCCTCTCAGGCGACCTTTACGATCTGGTCTATGGCCAGCCCTTTCGGTTGCCGGCCGATCTGATTTTTGTGATGCGGGCCTTGTCCACCTTCGAGGGGGTGGGCAAAAGCCTGGATCCGGGCTTTAACCTCGTGGCGATTGCCCGTCCGTACCTGCTGCCTCTCATGACCTCCAGCGGCAACGGCCCCAGTGAACTTCTCAATGAGATCACCCGACAGGCGGCGGATGTGGGCACGCGGGCCCTGGGGATTCCCCGGCGGCTCGATGAAAGTCTCTCTCGGATCGAGCAGGGTGATCTACAAGTTCAGATTCGGGCCGGTGAAACCGATCGATTGCTGCGGCGCCTGGCTCTCACCCAACAGATCAGTGGCCAGGCGTTTTTGCTGGGCGGGCTGGCGGTGGCGACGGCCCTGATGGCGGCCAGTAGCCGGCCCCTGTTCGCAACGCTGCCGGCCGCTTTCGCCCTGCCGGTTGGGTTTGGCTGGCTGAAATTACAGGCTCGGCTCAAGCGGGAGGGCCGCCTTGATCATCTCCATGGCGGCTGAAGATACCTCTGGATTGATCATTGGTTTGATTATCATTGATATGATGGCCATTGATGTAGGACAAGATTATAATTTTCCATCAGATTCGGTCCCACAAGGTTGACGCTGCCTTGGCCCCAGGCTTTCAGGTAAACAACGGCGAGAGATGTATTGGATTGACCGTGGCCAATGAAAGCGCGTGCCCGCGTGGCCGTATAGGTGTCCAGCATGACTTCCTGGCCTAGGCGGACGCCATCTTGATTGGGCAATTGATGCAGTCCGATGGCGCCTGAGGCGCGTTGGCAGGCGTTGCTGATGATACGTTGACCATAACGACGTCTGAATTGATCGAGAAGTTGGCTGTCGTCTGTCATCACAAAGATAGGGTCATTGGGAAAGTGGTCGAGATGGTAATCAATATGTTGTTGGCTAAGATCGTATTCTTGACCAACTTCGCCATGTTCGTTTATTTTATCAAGGCCACGTAGGTGAACCGCGAGAAACTGTTCGGGTTCTAGATATTGTTCAACAAAGTTGTCGCTGGCCGCCAGAATTTCCTCCCTTGGTCTTAGGTATTTTGCCGCCATGGTTCTGTAGGCGTCTTCAACCCGGCAGCCCCGCAGCGGATGGCTGGGGGGGATCCAAGGCAACAGGTCAAGGATGGCCGTGAAGAAATCACTGACAATCAAGGTTTCCGGTCGGTTCAACAGATAGAGACCCGCAATTCGTGAGTAAGAACCAAAGGCCTGGTTGATGCCTCCCTCAAGCAGATTGTGGCTGTTCCACTTGGGCGGCCAGATCTCTGGCTCTGAGAGGTTCTGGAGATCCTTTAGATCTTCAGGGCTGTTGTTGGGGAGGGGTTGGAAAAAGTGTTCGAAGGCATTGAAGGAGTCACTGCGTCGATACTGACTGTTCCACCCCCAGTGGACCATGGGTTGGCGTTGGCTGATTTCGGCCACCAACAGCTGGGAGAGCACGTGGAAAACATCAGACCAGAAGCCATAGCCCCAAGCCTTGATCAACAGCCGATGGGGCGGCTCTGTTCCGTGTTGTTGGGCCAAGCTGATGCCACCGAGGCATTCGGCCAGGCTGAGGGCCGCTGCCAAGTTGAGGCCGGGATCGGGCCAATCGGGAGCCAGGGCCATGGCCCTGCGAAAGTATTCAGTAGCCCATTCAAATTGGCCTAAATTCGCTGCAATTCGTCCCAGGGCATCTTCGGCCCAGGCGCAATCTGGATCTTTCAAGAGAGCCTGACGCAGCAGCATCTCCGCCAAAGGCCAATTGCCCGCCTCGATCAAGGACTCGATCGAAAGGGGCTGGGACCGGGTGGGCTGATTCATCTTCAGTCCTTAGCCTGCTCTGAGTTTAAGCTGACCTGAGATTGGGGCCACGAAGGAATCTGGGCCAAAAGGGCTCGGGACAAAAAAAGACCTGCCTTTGCAGGACAGGTCATGATTGCGAAAAGCTTCTGCGGTTCAGTCGACGCAGGGTGGCTCAGGCGATCGGAGGTTGGGCTGGGGGCAGGGGCTTGGCCGCTGCATCGGGTTCGATTTTGGCGTCGGGGGTGAGACGATCAACCAGTTCGGGCAGCTTGGTGGCGATGTAATCGGAGGCTTGTTTGGTATCAACACCCAACTTGGTCGCCAACTCGTGAATCGGTCCACTGCCCAGAATTTTATCAATCTGATCGGGGCTAATCAGGGAATTTTCCCCCGTACCCACCCAGCTGGCGAACAATTCGCTGGCACCACCATTTTGGAACTTTTGGGCTAGCCCTGAGAGCCCACCATTGCTTTTAAAGAAGTCGTTGAGGGCCTGAGCCTTGTCGCCGGCGACGGAATTCACCACACCGCTGATCAGGTCATCAAGTAGGGCCATGAAATCGGCAGCAGAGCTGCTTGGAATCAACAACTCCAGCATATCGGTTTCCCGTTCCCGAATGGGCCTGGGCCAAAACCATTATCAGAGTTTGGTAAGAAGCTGCTGGGCGGTGCGAAAGGCCAAAGCCAGGGCTGTGTAGCTCGGGTTGGATGAGCTGCCAGTGGGAAGAACGGAGGTGCCGGCAATATATAAATTGTTGATGTCATGAATGCGTCCAAAAGTGTCTACGACTCCATCTCTGGCGGTATTTGACATGCGAGTTGCGCCCATGTGATGGTAAAGACTATAGGATCTTTCTTTCCAATTTGCGTTGGGATCAGTGAGGTATGGGCTCAGCTGGACCGTGGCAATCTGCTTTGATTCCAGGGTGCCTTTCAACGCTTGGCCGTAGCACTTCAGGGCGGTCAGGCTGCGATCGCTGACACGCCATTCCACAATCGGGCGAGCCATTCCGTAGCTGTCAGTGGCATCGCTAAGCCTGATGCGACTATTGTAGAGGGGCTCACTTTCGGCGTTGGCCATTAGAAAGTATTGCGCCCCTTTTGGGATGGCAATGCGATGTTCGAGGAAGTGGGTTGACAGCAGTGCCAAGGTGTCGGGGGCAGACCTGATCACTTGCTTGAGGTCCTGTGAGAGGGCTTTCCAAGTTCTTGAACCCGGTCGGCTGCCGCGCAGGGCATGGTAGAGGCGGCGAGCGGCATGCAAGGGGGTATTGTCATCGCTCTGGACATCAAGATTGCCGGTCACATTAAGAAGATTTTCCCGCAATTGTGTTTCTTGAGACAGTTGCAGCTTGGGGACATATTTCTGCTTGCCGGGGGTAAAGCTTGCCAAGAGATGCTGAAATGCAGGCCAGTCGATTGGTTCGAGTCGTGCCGCGAAAAAACCTAGATGATCTTGGTAATAACGACCCACAAGGTCATGTTGATTGCCGATGCCTTGCTTGCCGTTGTGCCATGAGGCCAGCAAGATGCGGGGATTCTCGATGCCCCCGCCGCAAAGCACCACCCATTGGCTTTTGATGGTGGCCTCCATGCCATGGCGATTGCGGATGCGAACGCCGGTGCAGCTCTGGCCCGTGCTGTCGAGGTTGACGCCAGCCACTTTGGCATTGATAAGGCAATCGACCTGGTTGGAGTTGGCAATTTTTTTCTGAAACAGTGAGGCAAGATATGGATGAGGGCTGTATTTAGAGAGGCTTAGTTCCAGGGGGCAATCCTTGCCAAAGCCACTGGTGAGCCGAGGCTTTTGCCATAGATCTGTCTGAAATGAAATAGAGCTAAGCCCCAGAAAATTGTCCGCAAGTGGATAATAACGATTCAGTTCTTCCCAGCTGATCGGCCAGCCTCCCGCAGGATCGATCCCAGGCCTGGGAGCGAGATCCAAGGGGCTGAAAGGCAGGGCCTGCCCCCCCCCAGCGCCGGCTTGATCCGCCAAAGCCTCTGGCCCGTCCACCCGCTACCCCTGAGGCCACATCGCCGGCATTGAGTTCGGAGGGCACCGCTGAGTCGTTCTCGGTATCGGCCAACCCCCCCTCCTCCACCAGCAGAATGCGACGCCTGCTGTGGGCGAGCAGATGGCTGGCGATGGCCAGGCCCATGACCCCACTGCCGACGATGCAGATGTCGCCTTGATGGTCGATGGCCCGGGCGGGATCGGCAAAATCGATGAACATTGCTCAGGCGCCAGCGGTGGGCTGTCGTTGCTCGCGCAGCAGCGTTTCAACAGCAGCGCTGCGGGCCTCAAGTCCGTTGAGAAGGATCGTATTGCTACGGATGTGCCTGGCGTGGCGGCTGGAGAACAGCACGCATCCCGACGCATTCTTGATCAGGGCCACATTGAGCAGCAATTGACTCAATAATTCAGGCCGATCTGGGTCCTGGTCGGTGAGTTCGGCCCATCGCCTTGTGATGGCCACCATCGACCCGGGATCGGCATCCAGCGAAAGGCGCAGTGAGCTATGGGTGAACAGGGGTGGATGGCCTTTCAGGGCAAACCAGTCGGTATCACGATCTGACCAGCTGTCCGGGATCTGCACGACCCAAGGCAGGTTGGGATGCTGCTCCAGAATCTGGCGACTCTGCCAGCGGCCACTGCCGATGCCGTAGTGGCGAATTTTGCCCTCCTGAACCAGCACCTCCAGGCAGTTGAGAATGTCGGCGTTGAGATAGTCGCTGTGGCATTCATGCAATAAATAATAATCGATGTAATCGCTCTTCAGCTTCTGCAGACTCCGCTCCAGCTGGCTGCGCAGCACCATCGCCGTGTAAGGCACCGGAGGTTGGGTGTTTGTTCTGGCGACCGCGCCAGTGGTGTCGGGCTGAAGGACATTGAGTCGGGCTGGCCCCGGCGCTTCCGGGGCTGTTCGGGACGCGGCGCTCCGTGCGGCTGAGGCCGAAGCCCGCTGCTTGAGTGGGATCATCAGCCGGCGGTTGACGATCCTGGCAAGGGGGAGCAGGGGGCGCAGCGGCGCCGGATAGGTTTTCGGGACCAGGCCGAATTTCGTGGTGATCGTCAGGGCGTCTCGCCGGGAGCGGGCAAAACGGCCGAGCAGGGATTCGGCCAGGCCCTGGCCATAAAGGGGGGCCGTATCAAAGTGGCTGATGCCCTCCTCAAAAGCCACCTCCAGCAGCCTCAGCCGACCGGCTGAGGTGAGCGCTGACCCCATGATGCCGGAGGTCCCGAACCCGAATCTGGAGGGCGTTGGCAACGACACGGCAGCGATCAGGCTTTGCCGCGGGGACCCCGGTCGTCGCTGCCGGCATAGATGGCCTGGGTGCCGAGGTCGTCCTCAATGCGCAGGAGTTGGTTGTATTTGGCCACCCGGTCACTGCGGCTGAGCGAACCGGTCTTGATCTGGCCGGCTCGGGTCGCCACCGCCAGGTCGGCAATGGTCACGTCTTCGGTTTCACCGCTGCGGTGGCTGATGACGCTGGTGTAGCCGGCGCGACCGGCCAGATCGATCGCCTGCAGCGTTTCGGTGAGCGAGCCGATTTGATTCACCTTGATCAGGATGGAATTGGCCACACCCCGCTCGATGCCCTGGCGCAGCCTTGCCGTATTGGTCACAAACAGGTCGTCACCCACCAGCTGCACCGTGCGGCCAAGTCGTTCGGTCAGCAGAGCCCAACCTTCCCAGTCATCCTCCGCCACCCCATCTTCAATCGAAACAATCGGATAGCGACTAACCAGATTGGCCAGCTGGTCGACCATTTCGGCGCTGCTGTAATTGCCTCCACCAAACGCATAACGCCCGTCCTTGAAGAATTCGGTGCTGGCCACATCCAGGGCCAGGGATATCTGATCCCCCGGGCGATAGCCGGCTTTTTCGATCGCCTGGACCAGCAGGTCGCCGGCGGCGTCGTTCCCAGCCAGATCCGGGGCGAATCCCCCTTCATCACCGACGGCCGTGGAGAGGCCCTGATCTTTGAGCAGTCCTTTCAGGGTGTGGAAGACCTCAGCGCCCCAGCGCAGCGCCTCGCGGAAACTGTTGGCCCCGTGGGGAACCAGCATGAATTCCTGGAAATCCATGTTGTTGGACGCATGGGCACCGCCGTTGATGACATTCATCAGCGGTACGGGCAGCAGATTGGCCATGGGTCCGCCCAGGTAGCGATAAAGCGGTAAGCCCAGGCCCCGGGCGGCGGCTTGGGCGTTGGCCAGACTCACCGCCAGGATGGCGTTGGCCCCGAGGGCGGATTTGTTGTCACTGCCATCAAGTTCCCGCATGGCCGCATCGACGGCGCCTTGATCGAGGGACGAGAGTCCACACAGGGCAGGGGCAATGCGTTCCTCGATGTTTTCGACGGCCTGGTTGACTCCTTTGCCGAAGTAGCGGCGGGCATCGCCGTCACGCAGTTCGTGGGCTTCGTGGGCGCCCGTGCTGGCGCCACTGGGCACGATTGCCCGGCCTGTGGCCCCCCCTTCCAGGTACACCTCGGCTTCCACCGTGGGGGTGCCGCGGGAATCAAGGACCTCGCGGGCCACGATCGAATCGATCACGAGGTCGAGGGAGTCGAGCACAGATTCAAGGCTGTTCGGCGCGATCCTATGGGGCACCATCTCGATGTCATGTGTTCGTGGTGGACCTCTGCGCTACTGAGCCTCCTAGGGGGCTGGATTCGCACGGACCAAGGATGCCGATTCGGGCTCGGATCTCGTCACAATGGGTTGAGGGGTGCCTCTGGATTTCTTTGCTCCCAGTCGGCTGCCCCCGCTGATGCGACTGCTCCACACCATGTTGCGCGTTGGCGATCTTGAGCGATCGCTGCGGTTCTACACCGAGGTCCTGGGCATGAGCCTGCTGCGGCGCAAGGATTATCCCGAAGGCCGCTTCACCCTGGCCTTCGTGGGTTATGGCTCCGAACGCGACAACACCGTTCTGGAACTCACCCACAACTGGGATACCGCCAGCTACGACCTAGGCGGTGGCTACGGCCACATCGCCATCGGTGTGGATGACATCGTGGCCACCTGCGGGACCATCGCGGATCGGGGCGGCAAGGTGGTGCGTCCGCCGGGGCCGATGAAGCACGGCAGCACAGTGATTGCCTTCGTGGAAGATCCCGATGGCTATCGCATCGAGTTGATTCAGATCTCACCCCCCGCCCAGACGTCCTGAGCCCAGCTGCCCATGCCTGCCGAATCCCCCTCTCCGGCTGCGGCCCCTGCCAGTCTCACCGCCGATCCCGAGCGCTTTAGTGACTCAGCCTGGGACCTGTTGATCGCCAGCCAGGACCAGGCCCGCCGCTGGCGCCATGGCTCCATGGATGTGGAGCATCTGCTTCTGGCTCTACTGCTGGATCGGCGCTTCGCCACCTGGAGTGAGCCCCTGCCCGTTGATGAGGACCGTTTGCTGGATCGGCTGGAGGCCTTTTGCGCCGATCAGCCCCCCGGTCGTGATGACACCCTCTACATCGGTGAGGCCCTCGAAGCGCTGCTGGAAGCGGCGGATCGCCAGAGGGCCCAGTGGGGAGAGCCCCGCCTGGAGGTGCCCCATCTGCTCATCGCCCTGGTCAACGAGCCGCGCCTTGGGGCGCGCCTGTTTGGCCAGGAGGGCCTCAGTGAGGATCTATTGCTGCGTCAATGGCGCCCTGAGGTCAGCAAACAAGCTGTTGCGCCGGCACCACCCCCTCTGGCTCGTTCCGGTGGCGCTCCCCGGGACGAGGCCCCCCCTGGCCCCGCGAGCAGCCGACTGCAACGGGTGGACGACTCGGGGGTCGAGGTGGAGGAGGGGGAGCGAGAACCCTCCGCCCTGGAGCGCTATGGGCGTGATCTGACCGCCGCCGCCCATGCCGGCCTGCTCGATCCGGTGATTGGCCGCGATGGCGAGATCCGCCGCCTGATCCAGGTGCTGTCCCGGCGGGGCAAAAACAACCCCGTGCTGATCGGCGAGCCCGGGGTTGGCAAAACCGCGGTGGCCGAATGGCTGGCCCAGCGCATCGTGGCCGGAGATGTGCCGGATTCCCTGCGGGGTGTGCGACTGGTCTCCCTTGATCTCGGCGCCCTGATCGCCGGGGCCAAGTTTCGGGGTCAATTCGAGGAACGGTTGCGCAGCGTCCTCAAGGAGGTGCGCCAGGCCGATGGGGCGGGTGGAGTGGTGCTGTTTCTCGACGAGCTCCATACCGTGGTCAATGGCGAGCGCTCCGGCAGCGATGCAGCCGCCATCCTCAAGCCGGCCCTGGCCCGGGGGGATCTGCGCTGCATTGGCGCCACCACTCCTGAGGACTACCGCCGCACCATCGAGAAGGATCCGGCCCTTGAGCGCCGTTTCCAGCAGGTGCTGATCCGCGAGCCGGATCGCGCCACCTGCCTTGAGATCCTGCGCGGGTTGCGGGAGCGTTACGAGCTGCACCATGGCGTCACCATCGCCGACGGCGCTTTGGTGGCGGCGGCGCGCCTGGCCGAGCGATACATCAGCGATCGCTGCCTGCCCGATTCCGCCATCGACCTGGTGGATGAGGCGGCGGCCCAGCTGCGCATGCAGGTGACCTCCAAGCCCGAGATCGTCGAAGCGGCCGAGGCCGACCTGCGTCGCATCGAGTTGGCCCTGCTTTCCGCCGAGGCTGCCCCCCTGGAGGAGCGATTGGCCCTGCAGGATCAGCGCCGCCAGGCCCTGGCGGCGCGTGAGGCCGTGCAGCGCCGCTGGGCCGTGGAAAAAGATCGGTTGGCCGAGTTGCGGTTGTTGCTTGAGGAGGACGAACGCCTGCGCCAGGCCATCGCCGAGGCCGAGCGCGATGGTGATCTTGAGGGGGCGGCCCGGCTGCGCTTTGACCAGCTCCACGGTCTGCAGCAACGGCGCCAGACCCTGGAGGAGGAGCTGAGGCAAGACCCGATGCTGCGCGAGCAGGTGGAGGAATGGGACATCGCCGATGTCGTGGCCCGATCGACCGGGATCCCGGTGCAGCGTCTGCTGGCCGGCGAGCGGCAGAAACTGCTCGAACTGGAGGGCCGTCTGGGCGAGCGGGTGGTGGGTCAGCCCGAGGCCGTGGCCGCCGTGGCCGCCGCGATCCGTCGGGCCCGGGCCGGCATGCAGGCGCCGACCCGCCCCGTGGGTTCGTTTCTGTTTCTGGGGCCCACCGGTGTGGGTAAGACGGAACTGGCCAAGGCCCTGGCCGCCGCCCTCTTCGATGAGGAAGAGGCCCTGGTGCGCCTCGACATGAGCGAATACATGGAGCGCAATGCCGTCGCCCGCCTGGTGGGGGCCCCGCCGGGCTATGTGGGTTACGAGGAGGGCGGCCAGCTCACCGAGGCGGTGCGCCGCCGTCCCTACGCGGTGCTGCTGCTCGACGAGGTGGAGAAGGCCCACCCGGACGTCTTCAACCTGCTGCTGCAGGTCCTCGATGACGGGCGACTGACCGATTCCCAGGGGCGCACCGTCGATTTCCGCCACACGGTGGTGTTGATGACCAGCAACCTGGCCAGCCGCGCCATTCTCGAGAGCGCCAAACGTCGGTCTGAGGCTGGCCAAGCAGATCTGCCAGCCGCCCCACCCGCCGCCGATCACGAGCTTGATCGGGCCGTGGAAGAGGCTCTCTCGCGCCAGTTCCGCCCGGAATTTCTCAACCGGATTGATGAGGTGATCCGCTTCCGTCCGCTGGGTCGCGCCGATCTGCAGCGGATCGTGCGATTGCAGATCAAGGAGCTGGAGGCGTTGTTGGCCGAGCAGCAGCTCCAGTTGCAGGTGGAGGAGCCCGTGGTGGCCCTGCTGGCCCAGCAGGGATACGAACCCGAATATGGGGCGCGGCCCTTGCGGCGGGTGCTGCGTCGCCGCATCGAGAATCCGTTGGCCACCGCCCTGCTCGAAGATCAGTTCAAGGGAGCCTGGGGTGTGAGGGTGCTATGCGAGGCCAGCCCTGGATCGGCAGATCCAGGGCTGCGCTTTCTCCCCCTGCGCGACTGATTCCTGGTTGATGACCACCCCCTGGGGGGCGTCCAGTAGGGTGGTCGTTTGTCGAGGCCGTCCCAGCCCTCGTCGCGCCTCCCTCCATCCGTGGCTTCGCCACGTGCCCTGTGGCTCAGATCACTCCCACCACCACCAGCCAGAGCACACCCGAGCGGCCGGAGGGTCCCGGCCCCATGCCTCCGCTTGGCGAAGCTGCTGGTGTCGATGAGCCCGATGACAGTCTTGTTGAAGGCAAGGGGTTCCTGGCCCAGACCCTGGCCGAACTGCGCAAGGTGGTTTGGCCCAGCCGCCAGCAGTTGTTCAGCGAGTCCGTGGCCGTGATCCTGATGGTGGCCCTTTCTGCGGCAGCCATCGCCGCGGTTGATCGCTTTTTCCACTGGGCCTCCCTCCAGGTGTTCCGTTGATGACCGTGCCCGTGACTTCCTTATCGACCAACGACCTGGAGGGCCCGGAGGGGCTTGAAATCCCTGCGTCCGACTCCTTCGAGGCGACCCTTGAGGATGGCCCCGAGGACGAGCTCCTTGAGACCTCGAACCTCGACCTGGAGGTGTCAGTCCCCCCCCTCTCCCCTGAGGCCGCGACCACTCCGGGCCTTGATGCCTCCGACGTGATCGAGACGCCTCAAGTGGCGCGTTGGTTTGCGGTTCAGGTGGCCTCAAGCTGCGAGAAGAAAGTCAAAGCCACCCTTGAGCAGCGGGCCGTGACCCTCGGCGTGGACAACCGCATCCTGGAAATCGAAATTCCCCAGACCCCGGGGGTCAAGCTGAAGAAGGACGGCAGCCGCCAGTCCATCGAGGAAAAGGTCTTTCCCGGTTATGTGCTGGTGCGCATGATTCTGGATGAGGACACGATGATGGCGGTGCGCAGTACGCCCAATGTCATCAATTTCGTCGGCCAGGAGGAACGGCGTGCCACGGGCAAGGCCCGGGGTCATATCCGGCCCAGGCCCTTGAGCCGCCAGGAGGTGGATCGCATCTTCAAGCGGGCCGCCGAGAAGAAACCCGTGGTCAAAGTCGACATCAGCGAAGGCGATCAGATCCTTGTGACGGCTGGTCCCTTCAAGGACTTCCAGGGTGAGGTGATCGAGGTGTCGGGCGAGCGCAACAAGCTCAAGGCCCTCCTCTCGATCTTCGGCCGTGAAACACCGGTCGAACTTGAGTTTTCCCAGATCAGCAAACAGAACTGATCCCCGCACGGGGTCGCCTCCCTGCGGAGGGCGGCCCCTGTGGCCTGATGGCCACCCGTGCGCCGGACCGCCACCGTGGTCCGGCGATCCGCAGCGCTCCCTTCGGGGAGTGGTTCCCCGTCCCCGTCAGACGTCCAGCCGATGGCCAAGAAAGTCGTAGCCGTGATCAAGCTGGCCCTCCAGGCCGGCAAAGCCAACCCCGC
>JBEIVL010000063.1:0-3514 GCA_040373885.1 Aphanothece sp. | reverse complement strand
CTGGTGGCCCTGCTGCGGGCCGGGGTGGAGCCCGTCGCCGACATCGTCATCAACCACCGTGATGGCACCAACGGCTGGGCCGACTTTCGCAATCCCAGCTGGGGCGTTTGGGCCATCTGCCGCACCGATGAGGCCTTTCAGCGCCCTGAATCCGGTATCGCCGGCACCCCCATCAACCAACGGGGCCATTGCGAAGAGCCGGAGGCGTACCGCAGCGCTGGCACCTACAACTACGGCGACTTTCGTGATATCGCTCATACGGATCCGCGCGTTCGCGCCGATCTGATCCGCTATCTGCTGCATCTGCGCTCGATCGGCTACCGCGGCTGGCGCTATGACATGGTTCATGGCTACGGGGCGAAGTGGATTGCCTGCTACAACGCCGCCAGCCAGCCCAGCTTTTCGGTGGGCGAATACGACTGGGGCGCCCAGGCCGAACAGCGCGGCTGGATCTGGGCCACCTCCCGCCAGCCCTCCCTGACCGGTTCCAGCCGTTTGGCCAGCGCCAGCAGCGTTTTTGATTTCAGCACCTTCTTCAGCCTCAAGCAGGCTCTCAATTCAGGCCAGCCGGCCCATCTGCGCGGCTTCGGCCTGGGCCTCGGTCTGGTGGCCGACAGCACCGATGGCTTGCCCTGGAAGAGCCGCGCTGTCACGTTTGTCGAGAACCACGACACCGGCTACCGCACCAACGACGATGGCACTCCCCAAAGCGGCCATCGCTTCGACAGCTTCGCCCGCGGCCGGCCCGTCGAGCAGGCCTACGCCCAGATCCTCACCCATCCCGGCGTGCCCACCGTCTACTGGAAGCATTACTTCGACTGGGGGCCCGACCTGCGCCGCAAGATCCGCGCCCTGATCAACGCCCGCAAGCTGGCGGGCGTCCATGCGGGCAGTGCCGTCCATCTCCAGGCCAACGCCCTCGCCAAGGGCGTCTATGGGGCCCGCGTCGATGGCAGCCGAGGCATCCTCTACGTGCGCATCGGCGGCGGCGACGCCAGCTGGCAGCCCAGCGATTCCGGTTATCGCGCCTACCGCGAATACGCCCGCGGCCAGGACTGGACGGTGTGGCTGGCCCTGCCCGGCAACCCGCCTGTTCGACGAGCCCCCCGCCATCCCCCGTTCCCGGTGCCCCTGGTGCGGGCGATTCCCAGCATCACCGTGCCCTCCCTGGCCCTCTGCCAGGGGTCTTGATCCAGCCCCTCGTGTCGCGCTTGCCCAGGCTGCATCGCGAGTCGATCTGGCGGAGCGCTTCGCGCCGAGTGTCGCGGGTCAAGAGATGTTCCCTGGTCAGGGTGGATGGGAGCACGCCTCTGCCTAGTCTGCTCCCTATGCGCCACGCCAGGCTTAAGGCTGCTTTCCCCGTTGCTCCCCTCTCCCCCTGCCCTCGTCGAATCCCGTTGGCCACCCATTTTGGCCATGGCGGTGATGGGGGCGTTGCTGCTGGCCCTGCCCAACCGCTTTCGCCTCCTGCCGGTGGGGGTCGATGGGGTCTTGATGGGATTCGGCTTGCTGCCGATGCTGGTTGTGCAGCTGAGCGGAGCGCATTCGCGCACTCTGATCTGGGAGCGGAGTGTGATGGGGATCTTTCTGCTGACCTTGATGTTTCTGGGGGCCGTCAACCTGATTCAACTGATCACCACCTTGCTGGAGGGGGGCGATCACATCACGGCTCTGCAATTGCTGGCTTCGGGAGTGGCCCTATGGGGGACCAATGTGATCGTGTTTGGGCTCAGCTACTGGCACAGTGATCGGGGCGGACCGGAGCGGCGCCAACGGGTCATCAACGCCGCTGATCGCGAACAGTCTCTGGAAGGGGCTTCCTTCATCAAGGCCGATTGGCATTTTCCCCAGCAGGATCTACCCGAGACGGGGGGCTATTCCTGGCGACCCGCATTCCTGGATTATCTGTTTCTGGCCTATTGCAATGCTACGGCCTTCAGCCCCACCGGCGCTGTGCCCCTCACCCCCCGGGCCATGGTGTTGATGATGGTCGAAAGCGGCATCTCCCTGATCACCATGGCAGTGATTGCCGCTCGCGCCATCAATATCCTTGACGCCTGAATGATCTTCGACGCCTGATCTTAGATCACACTGTAGTTAGAATGCAGGCCACTGACGACCCAATCAATCGCCATTGAGAAGAACACCTTTAGACCGATCAGGCCTTGCCGAGGTTTCAGCCAGAGACTGAAGCGATGCAGCAGGGATACGCCGTTTCGTCCACCAAGGCTGATCATCAAAGCTGGCACCAGGCAGGGCCTCATGGTGATCAAGCCCAGCAGGACCAGCTTCAACATCAAAGCATCGCCGAGTTGGGAGGCCCGCAGGATGTCATCAACGTGAGTTGATCTTATTCGCTGCAATCACCATTTCTTGTAGGCAAGGAATTTGCCATTCATCGTCACGACGACACGATCGCCTGCCTCTGAAGCTTCTTTGTCCACCTTGAGACTGAAATCAATCGCCGACATGATGCCGTCGCCAAACTTTTCCTGAATCACGTCCTTCAGGGGCAGGCCATACACCTGGAGAATCTCGTAGAAGCGGTAGAGGAGCGGATCGGTGGGGATCACCGGATCCAGAGCTCCCTTCAATGGATAGCTGGTCAGGCTCTCGGCCATGGCGGGATCGAGATCCAGGGCCTCAATCAGTACGGCCGCTTCTTCGGCCGATGCGGTGGACTGACCATGCAGCAGGCTCGCCACCCACACCTCGTCCCGTCCGATCCGTTCACCGAGGGCCGCGAAGCTCAGGCCCTGGCGGCGTTTGGCTGCGATCAAGGTGGCGCTGATGGGCGAAGGCGTCATGTCAGGACTGAGCAACGGCGCAACTTACGGGGGAGTTAAGAGCTGAAAGAGTGATCATTGATACCGCAAGTGCCCCTCTCTCCTCCCGTCTTTCACATCCCATCGATTCTTCCCCCTGCTCGCCTTGCCGCGGCCCCACCCTTCCATTGGTTTTGTCCGATCCTGCTCCCCCATGAAGATCCTGCTGGCTCCCGATTCCTTCAAGGGTTGCCTCAGTGCATCCCAGGTTTGCGAGGCCATGCGGGCAGGGGTGGAGCGGGTGCGACCTGACGCCGTCTGCGTTGCCTTGCCCCTTGCCGATGGCGGTGAGGGCACCACGGCAGCCTTGGTGTCCGCCGCCGGCGGCAGCTTTCGAGACTGCTGGGTCAGCGGTCCTCGGCCTGGAGGCCCCAGGGTCCAGGCCAGCTTTGGGCTCCTGGACGACGGCCGCAGTGCTGTCATTGAAATGGCGGCGGCTTCCGGTTTGCCCTTGGTGCCCGAGGGCTTGCGGGATCCCCGCCACACCAGCACCTTTGGCACCGGCGAACTGATCGCGGCCGCCCTGGAGGCCGGGGCCCGAACTCTGATCCTCGGCATCGGCGGATCGGCCACCCATGACTTGGGAACCGGCATGGCCCAGGCCTTGGGGGTTCGATTCCTTCGTGCCGATGGCTCCTTGATCGAGGCGGTGATGACTGGAGCGTCCCTGGCCGAGCTGGCCGTCGTGG
>JBEIVL010000039.1:0-16125 GCA_040373885.1 Aphanothece sp. | reverse complement strand
CTTCGCTTGTCGTTGAAACGCCAGCCATCGCGTGCCACGGACGCACTGGCATCAAGCGGATCAAACGCAGACCGTGGCTTGCGACTGGCGCGATACACCAACATCCTTCGCTTCAGAGAGGCCCGCCCTCGGCTTGGGTTTGCAGTTCGTTCAGCACGATGCGCTCGCCCTCACTGGTTTTAATCAACTCTGCTGGTGTATGGCCGCCCAGGGCATAATTTGGCGTGTGCATATAAGCTCGGGCGGCTTCGAAATCTCCAAAAATCTCAGCGGCTGTCAGAGTGACTCGCGCGCCACGCATGGCCCGTTCGCTTGCCGCCGTGTCCAGGGCGCGTCCAAGACGCGACTTGATCGTTTTGAAGCTGAGCTCAAAGAATCCTTCCGCCTCTGAGAGGGTATCCAGGAACATGGACGAGGAAACCAATAGCGATTCCCCGGCCAAGCCCGCGATCAGGCGACGATGCACATCCAAGGGATCAGGGTGGGCAGGCACCCTGCTGTGGCGAAGCAGGAGAAAGCTGCGGGTCAGCTGCCAGACAGTCGCCAACTCCACCTTTTTGAGCTGCCTCACCTGCTGACGCAGCTCCTCGTCTTCCAGAACCGCGAGCAGCCAGGCATCGATCGAGGCGCTATCCGCCCCACTTGATACCCATGGGATCTCATATCCAGGCTCCGCTTCAGCGCCCACCGCACCAATCACCGCCATTGGAACTTTCCATGACTGCTCATGGATTATGGCACACCTGACCACTGAGCGTCCTGGCGCGCATCAGCTTGGCCGTGTACAATTGCTTTGTACAGTGGGATGCGTCTGGCATGATCCGCGTCTCCGTATCCGATTTGCGGCAAAACCTTCCCGCCTTCCTCAAGCGAGTTCAGGCCGGAGAGCAACTGCAGATCACATCCCGAGGCCAGGTCATCGCCCGTATCGAGCCAGAGCGCGACCCCGCTGAGGAGGCCCGACAGTGGCTGCTGGATCTGCGTGATCGCGTCTCCCTTATCGATGTGGTCCAAGGAATCCCGGATGTGGAGTGGAGTGGTGATGCGGATCATCTGTGACACCCACATCCCTCTGTTCTGGGCCAATGCTCCATCGCGCCTCAGCGTCAGTGCCGCCGCAGCCCTGGAGAAAGGCCGGCAAGAGGGCCAGTTGGCCATCGCCGACATCTCGCTGTGGGAGTTGGCCCTCCTGATCGATCGCGGTCGCCTTCAGCTTCCAGGCGATGTAAGCCCTGTTGACTATCTCTCACGGCTGCTGCAGGCCCTTCGTTTGCAGGTACTGCCAATCACGGCTGATATCGCTGTTCTCTCCCGCAGCTCCATGTTTCAGCATGACGATCCAGCTGATCGCCTGATCGCGGCCACGGCACTTCACGGTGGCTGGCCGTTGATCACCGCCGATGAAAAGCTCCGTGCCCTGCCAGACCTTCACTGCATCTGGTAGCAGCCGCTGCCATCTTGATCCCATGGCTTTCCTCCTCGCCGACAGCTTCCAATCCAGCCTGGACAAGCTCAATGGCGATGAGCAGAAAGCCGCCAAACTCGCCGCCTTCGAGCTGCAAATCAACCCGTCCAATCCTGGCCTGCAGTGCCACCGGCTCGACAACATCAAAGACAAGAACTTCTGGTCTGCCCGCGCCAGCCGTGACCTCCGGCTGATCTTCCATCGGGTTGAGAGCAGCGTGATGCTCTGCTACGTCGAGCATCACGACCCTGCCTACGACTGGGCCTCAAGACGCAAGATCGAAACCCATCCCGTTACCGGTGCCTCCCAGATCGTCGAGATCCGCGAAACCGTGCATCCTTAACTACAGCGTACCAGTCGAATGGATCCCCGTTGTTCGCACGGCAGACGACGGCCTGCTGCTCCTGATCGCCACCCACCTCCCCGGTGAAGCCGCCGAAACCCACGGCCATGCGCCTCTGCAGCAAGGCCACCCTCTCCACCATGCACCTGGCCAAAGGCCTGGAGTTCCGCGCCGTCATCGTCATGGCCTGCGATGAAGACGTGATCCCCAACGCCGAGCGCATCAAAGCCATCAGCGACGACAGCGATCTCGATGAAGTGGTCGCCACCGAGCGCCATTTGCTCTACGTGGCCTGCACCCGCGCCCGCGATCACCTGCTGATCAGCAGTGGGGGCACTTGCTCGGAGTTTGTGGAGGACCTTTTGCCCGGTTCATGCCATTGAAAACCGCAGCGGTCAGCGTTGCCTGCGCGCCTCTCAGGGCCCTTCCGGGTCTGCCTTGCCCCGATCATGGACGTCTACACTTGCATGTACACACGCTTCCGGTCGCGCCATGGACACACTCCCTAGCCGGGTGTTTATGAACGGCAACAGCCAGGCCGTGCGCATCCCGGCTGAATTCCGGCTCGCCACAGACCGGGTGCAGATCAGCCGCACACCCCAGGGGGATTTGCTCATCCATCCCTGCTCACCGCAACGAGGCAAAGCACTGATTGATCTGCTGGCCGGCTTCGACGCCGACTTCGTGACGGCGCTGGAACAGCAGCAGGCGGAGAAGCTGCCGCTTCAGGAGCGCGAATCGCTGTGATCTACTTGCTCGATACCAACATCCTCATCTACGTGATCAAAAACCGTCCGCCCCAGGTGGCGGAACGGATCGATGCCCTCAAGGAAGAAGATTCCCTGGCGATGTCTTTCATCACCTGGGCGGAACTGCTCCAAGGTGCCCAAGGCAGCCAGCGCCGCGAGGCAACGCTTCTCCAGCTCGATGCACTCTCAAGGCAGGTACCTGTGCTCTATCCGGAAGGGCAGGCCATCTGCCGCCACTACGCTGAGCAGGCCACAGCTCTCAAGCGCCTTGGCACTCCGATTGGCGGCAACGATCTTTGGATTGCCTGCCACAGCCTTGCCCTTGGTGCCACCTTGATCAGCCACAACGTTCGTGAGTTTGCTCGTATTGAAGGGCTCACCCTGATCGACTGGGCTGCTGCCTGAAGGGTCTTGTGTGTTAGGTGGCTTCGCCTCAGCATTTCGTTATGGGAGTTGGCTCTTTTTATCGAGCGCGGACGACTGCTGCTTCCCGAGGATGTCTCACCTGTGGAGTATGTCTCCCGTCTCCTCCAGGCTTTGCGCCTTCAGGTCCTGCCGATCAGCGCAGACATCGCGGTTCTCTCCCGCAGCTCCCTGTTTCAGCAAGCTCGAGCATCCGATCGGGGAGGCGTCCGACTACGACGCCTGAGGAACGGAGCATTTAGCTTTGTCGCCAGAATCGCAGTCCACCCGACAAGCTGGTGACAGGAACGAATCTGGGAACACCTTGCTAAACGACGCCGAATCCGTCTTGCGCTTCTGGTTCACCGAGACCCGCCCCAGTCAGTGGTTCAGCAAGGATCTTGCCTTTGATGGTCTGGTGCGAGATCGCTTCCTGGGTCTCACCAACCAAGCCCTGGCCGGTGGCCTCTTCCATTGGCAGGACAATCCCCAAAACGCCCTGGCGTTGGTGCTGCTGCTGGATCAGTTCCCCCGCCAGATTTGGCGGGAGACCGCCAGGGCCTTTGCCGGCGATGCCCAAGCCCTGGCTCTCACGCAGAGGGCCCTCGATCAGGGATGGGTGGCCCTGGAATCCGAGCAAGCCCGTCGCCAGTTCTGGCTGCTGCCGCTGATGCACGCCGAGGAACTGGAGGTGCAGGACACGGCCCTGCCGTTGTTTGAGCGCTTCACCGATGAGCGCACCAGCGACTTCGCCCGTCGCCACCGCGATGTTATCGCCCGCTTCGGGCGTTTCCCCCATCGCAATGCAGCACTGGGGCGGATTTCAAGTGCGGAGGAGCTGGACTTCCTTCAGACTCCTGGATCAGGGTTCTGAAGTGGGCGATTGCTGCCGGAACACCGGCGAGAGCGTGGAAGGTCAGGCCGTTGTTTCGTGCAAGTTCCATGAGCTTCTAGGCTGCAGTCTCCTTGGCTGGAAAGGCTTTGAGCGCCGGCACCCTCTACGACAAGGTCTGGGATCTGCATCGGGTGGCCGAGCTGCCGGGGGGTGCCACCCAGCTGTTCATCGGGCTGCATCTGATCCATGAGGTGACCAGTCCCCAGGCGTTCACGGCCCTGCGGGACCTGGGGCTGGGGGTGCGCCACAGCGAGCGCACCGTGGCCACCGTCGATCACATCGTGCCCACCACCTCCCAGGCGCGGCCGTTTGCCGATCCGTTGGCCGAAGAGATGCTGGCCACCCTCGAGACCAACTGCGCCCAGTACGGCATCCCCCTGCATGGCCTGGGCAGCGGCCGCCAGGGCATCGTCCATGTCATCGCCCCCGAACTGGGCCTGACCCAACCGGGTATGACCGTCGCCTGCGGCGACTCCCACACCTCCACCCACGGGGCCTTCGGCGCCATCGCCTTCGGCATCGGCACCAGCCAGGTGCGCGATGTGCTGGCCAGCCAGAGCCTGGCGATGAACAAGCTCAAGGTGCGGCGCCTCTGGGTGAACGGCACCCTCCAGGACGGCGTCTATGCCAAGGATCTGATCCTGCACATCATCCGGGTGCTGGGGGTTAAGGGTGGCGTGGGCTACGCCTACGAATTCGCCGGACCCGCCATCGAGGCCCTGTCGATGGAAGAGCGCATGACCCTGTGCAACATGGCCATCGAGGGCGGCGCCCGCTGCGGCTACGTCAATCCCGATGCCGTCACCTTCGCCTATCTCAAAGGTCGCCCCCACGCCCCTGCTGGGGAGGCGTGGGACCAGGCCGTGGCCTGGTGGTCCTCCTTGGCCAGCGGTCCCGACGCCGTTTTCGATGATGAGGTGGTCTTTGACGCCGCCTCCATCGCCCCCACCATCACCTGGGGCATCACCCCCGGCCAGGGCATCGGCGTCGATGAAACCGTGCCCACCGCTGATCAGCTGGACCCCGAAGAGCGTCCTCTGGCGGAAGAGGCCTACCGCTACATGGATCTGGCCCCCGGATCCCCGATCGCCGGCCTGCCGGTGGATGTCTGCTTCATCGGCAGCTGCACCAACGGCCGCCTCAGCGACCTGCGGGCCGCCGCCGCCATCGCCCGGGGCCGCCAGGTGGCCCCGGGCATCAAGGCCTTTGTGGTGCCGGGCAGCGAGCAGGTGGCCGCCGCCGCCGTGGCCGAGGGACTCGATGGGGTGTTTCGCGCTGCGGGCTTTGAATGGCGCGAGCCGGGATGCTCGATGTGCCTGGCCATGAATCCCGACCGCCTCGAAGGCCGCCAGATCAGCGCCAGCTCCTCCAACCGCAACTTCAAGGGCCGTCAGGGTTCGGCCAGCGGCCGCACCCTGTTGATGAGTCCGGCGATGGTGGCCGCTGCCGCCATCAGCGGCTGCGTCACCGATGTGCGCCCGCTGCTGCAGGCCCCAGCCCCCGCCACCCATCCAGGCCCTGATCCCGCCGCCGATTCCGCCCCCACCGTCCCCTCGATCCGATGAGCCATCCCTTCCCCAGCGGACCCATCCCCCACTGGAGCGGCCGTGCTGTGGTGCTTAGGGGCGATGACATCGACACCGATCGCATCATCCCGGCCCGCTTCCTCAAATGCGTCAGCTTTGATGGCCTGGCGGCCGGCACCTTCGCCGATGACCGCACTGAGCAAGCCGGCGAGCACCCCTTCGACCAGGACACCTTTGGGGGAGCCACCGTGCTGGTGGTGAACCGCAATTTCGGCTGCGGCTCCAGCCGCGAGCATGCCCCCCAAGCCCTGATGCGCTGGGGCATCCGCGCCCTGATCGGCGAGAGCTTCGCCGAGATCTTCTTTGGCAACTGCCTGGCCCTAGGGCTGCCCTGCCTCAGTGCCAGCCACGAGGACGTGCTGGCGCTGCAGACCGCCATCGAAGCCGACCCCTCTGAGCCCTTGGAGCTGGATGTGGCCGATCGACGGGTGCAGCGGGCCGCTCAGCATTGGCCCCTCAGCCTGGCCGAAGGACCCCACCGCATGTTGGTGAGCGGCGAGTGGGACGGCACCTCCCAGTTGGTGGCCCACGACGCCGAACTGAAGGCCACGGCGGCCCGGCTGCCCTATTTGGTGGGCTTCAGCGGCTGAAGACTCAAGTCGGGTCCGCTTGATTTTTCTGCCCTGAATTTCATGGCACTGAACCCGGGGGACTCAAAGCTGCTTGGTTGTCTCGACTGGTTGGAATCGGGTCCGCTTGCCTGCGGTCTGATTGCATGCGACCTGCCTGATTGCATCAGGCCTCAACGCAGACCATGGCCTTGAAACGGGTTCGCTTGCATGGGTCGGCCTGAATCCGGCCGCCATCCCCCTGCTGGCCAGACTTCCATCGGTTCGATTGGAGTCGCCCACCGCTGCCTTCAGAAGGGCCGATCCAGCACCTGCCGCACGGGGTCGAGACCCGGAGCAGCCGGCTCGTAGGGCACAAAGGGCAAGCCAGGACCCTTGAAGTTGAAATCGTTGAGCTTGACGCGAACGCCGCCCAATCCGTTGTAGGGGCTATAGAAAAAACCCAGTTGATAAGCGCGCCGTTGCCAGCGGAATTCGAGATAGGAATTGGTGATTTCGCCGTAATTGCCCGAGCGCCCATCAACATTGAAGCCAACCCCGCCCGAGAACACGAACGGCCCGGCGATCTGCTGGGTCAATCCCACCCCCACCGTGCCCAGATCCACCGCCCGATCAAAGCCGAAGGGGCTGTTGCCCTGTTTGAGCGTGCCGCCGCCGGTGATGGTGAATTCGGTGTAATCAAACCAGGGTTTAACGAAATGCCCCAGGGTGAGGGTGGGGCCGGCCGAAAAACCAAGCGTGTTCTGGTTGGTGCCATCGCTGTAGTAAGCCATGGTGCCGAGCACATTCATATTCAGACGCAGTCCCGGAATCACCGGCACGGCCGTGTTGGCCAGCCCCTGGGTGGCCGTTGAGGGTGCCGCCTTGCCCGTCCAGAGGGGATAGGAGAGGTTGATGGAGGTGATGCCATTGGTGCGCCAGAGCCGCTCCAGATCAGGACTCTGATAGGGACTGGCCTGGATGTTGGCGCCGCCGAAACGCCAGAAATAATTGATGCCTAACTTGCCCCAATTCGGCAGGGTGGCGGTGTGCTCAAACGACATCCCATAGGCCGAATACACATCCTGTTCGCCCAGGGTGCCGTTCCAGACCCGATAGCGATAAGCCCCATAGAAGCGCAGGGTGCTGGGCCCCAGCAGCGGCAATGTCACGCCGCGGGCCAGATCGCCCCAGCTGCGGGTGCCATCCGGCATGTTTTCGGGGTTGAAGGTGCTCATCTCAAGGCGGGCATTGGATTCAAAACCCGCCAGATCACCGCTGTATTTCACCTGCAGCCCCAACAGGTCGGAGGCTTTGATGGATTGGCTCTGGGTTGGCGCCCCCGCCGGCTCACCCGGCAGGGGATAGGCATTGGTGTTGCCCTTGATCGCCCGTTGCAGCAGAAATTGCGGTTCAACGTTGAGCAGGCCCTTCTCACCGATTTTGATCGGTTGGCGATAGCCCACGAACCAGCCATCGCGATCGTTCTTGTCCACCCCAAGCACCCAGCGATTTTCCACCTCCTGCTGCTTTCTAATCCGCGTCTGGTTGGTGACGCGAAGCCCTAGGCGATTTTCAAGCCGCAGGTGGTTGCGCTGCGCCTTGATCACGGTGTCGCCGTTGGGCATCATCGTGGCCACGACGTTTTCGGAATCCAGCCAGGATTGGGCCGGAGTGAACGGATCGTTGGTGAAGCCGATGCGATCGCCGCTGAATGTCTTGGCGGTGAAGCGCAATTGGCGGGCCTGCAGCCGCCAGCGGCTGATGGTGCCCTGCACCAATTTGCGGTTGTTGGAGGTGGTCAGATCGTCCAGCTGGACCGGATGGACCGCCCCGAAGTTGTTGACCGCCCCCGGCGTGTTGAGTTGGGCTGGAAAGCCATAGCGCCGCTCGGCCGTGAGGCTCTGCTGGAAGGTCACATCCGTGACCCGTTGATCGATCTGGGCGATGGCGGCATCGCGGGCCCGTTCCTGGTTGCGGATCGGTTGCCAGCCGCGGCCGCCGCGGCCGACTGCGGCGGGCTGGGAGGCTGCAGCGGGGGATGACGGTGGCAGGGTCCCTGAGTCCGCCCCCTGGGGCGCGGCGCTGGCGGGGCGCCGGTCGGGGGGCGGGGGCGTCTCCGCCCCCATGGTGACCGACTCCAGCTGGCTGGCCAGATCCTCCACGGGCAGGCTCTCCGGCGGGGGCGCCAGAGCACAGCCCTGGGCCGGCACCAGGGCCAGGGGCTGGCGCGGCGGGGGCGATTGGCCGAAGCGATAGCGCATGCCCACGAGGTAGGCATTGCTGCCCTCACTGACGCCGTTGTAAGTGCCGTAGGCCCCGGAGCGGTGGTGAATGCGGCCCACCACCGACCACTGGGGCGTGACCAGACCCTCCACCTCGAAGGCCAGATAGTTGAGGAAGGTGGAGTAGTTCTGGCGAAAGGTGCGCTCGTAATTGCTGGCCTCCGTCAGCAGGCTGACCCCCTCGGCAAAGAACACACTCAGCCGCGGCAGCACCCAGAAGCGCACCCCCAACGCGATGGTCCCTTCACCAAAGGTCTGGGCGGGCGTTCGGGCGTAGGGCACCGCCTGGTTGAACTCCCCACCGGCCTGGGCCGCAGCGTGGTGGCCGAGCAGGTTGGCGTCGAGTTCGAGGGCGAAGGGGCCGGCATCGGCCAGGCGCCTCTGCAGGTTGACGCCCGACAGATATTCCGGCCGGAAATGACCTTTAAACACAAAGGTATCGCCGAAATTGGCGGCAAACATCTGCCCCATCCAGGTGGTGACCGCCCAGGGATGGGGATGCCACCGGGGCGGTGCTGGAATCGGCGGCGGACAGGTGATCGGCTCCGGCGGCGTCAGAGGGGCCAGCGGGACGCTGGGCTTGTTGGGAGTCGCTGGCTTGACCGTGGCACCCCCGGCCGGAGGCGGCAGCAGGTTCAGATCACTCGAACTGGAGTCGAGATCCAGCACGCCATAGACGTCATCCATCTCCCCGACGCCCTCATCGAGGCTGAAGCGCAAGCGACTGGCCTGCAGGTACTGCTGGCCCCGCTGGAAGCGCACGCTGCCAAAGGCATACAGGGTGCGGGAGCTTGGGTCGAATTCGACCCGATCGGCCAGCAACCGACCGCCGCCGATCAGAGCCTGCACAGAACCCGTGCCCACGAAGCGATTCAGTTGGGTATCGAAGACCTGCCGATCAGCACTTAGTTCGATCTCCAGAGGCGGCGCCACCGGCGCGGAGGCGGCGGGTGTCGGTGCTGGCGCGTTGGCCGGGCCCGGAGCCATGCCGGGGCTGGAGGACGCCGTCGGGATGGCCGCCAACCCAGGAGCCCCGGCCATTCCCGCTGGCCCGGGTAGAGCCATGGATCCCACCGTCCCGGGCAGACCGACTGATCCTGCCGTTCCTGGTGGCCAGGCAGAGCCCGCTTGCCCGGGCCGCACGATGGTCCCCGGTGACGCGGCTGCCCGCTGCGGCCCAAGGAGACCGACCGTGCCGGCCGGCGCCGACGATCGCGCAGATCCAGCAGGGGTTTGGGCAGTCGCCGCTCTCAACGCTCCCGGTGCCGATCGAGGCGCCTCGGGGGCCAACAAGGGAGCTGCGGGAGGGGTGGGAGAGGGAGTGGAGGGGGCCGCCGCTGGCACTCCGGATTGGATCGATCGAGCGCCAGGGGGCTGTGGGGCCGAAACCCGCGGAACAGGAGCGAATCGTTTCGGCTCCAATCGAACCGGGGCCACCACAAGCGTGGCTGGAGGCGCCAGGGGCTTGGCCTCGGACGATTGGGGCGGCGTTCCAAGCAGTTGGGCGAGGTCGTCGTCGTGGATCGCCGCTTGCCGCTCCTCAATGTCCGGGGAGGATTCCGGATCGACCGTGTCCGCTAAGGCCTGTAAGGCCTGTGAGGTTGGGGGGGGCAGAGATGCGGCCCGCAGGGGCAGGGCGGCTCCGCCCAGAACCACCACGCCGACACTGATGGCAACAGCCAGGGCCTGGGTGCTGCCGGGGGCTGTGGCTTCATCAGAAGAGCCCGTGGTGAACCGACTCAGGGGCACCACAGGCAGCAAAGCAGGCGGAGAGGCGGTGATCCTGCCACGTGATCCATCGCAGGATCTTGGCGATCACTCCTCCAGATCTTTTCGGCTCGGGGTGCGGCTGGGGTCGCTGGCAAGGAATCCGAACACAAAGATCCCGATGAAGAAGAAGACGACCGAATAAACCGAGATCTTGAGGGCAAGCATTGGGCAGTCCGGCGGTTGACCAGGATTGGCAGCGTTGCAAAGGCCTGAAGGGCCCCTGCGGAGCGAATCCATCCTATGGGCTGGGTGATCGATCCCACCGGTTGGGGGGGCTGAAGGGGGTCTGGCGGCCAGGATTGAAACGTTTCAGTCACGTTGAGCGGCCCGCCCGCCTCGCCCTTGGAGACCCGTCTCGACCTGCAACCGCTCTGGCAGTGCCCCTGCCCCGATGGCTCGGTTGCCGCCGCCTTGCTTCACCCCTGGGGTGCCATCCATCGGCCTGACTGGGCTGAGCGGGGCCTGATCATCTGGCCCCGGGGCGGCCAGAGCCGCATCCTGCGTCTGGATCTCGCCTGCCCCGCCGAATGGCGGGCCCAGCTGGTCGGCCGGGCCAAAGCCCGCCTGGCCCTGCGCTGGTGGGCCGAGGACGTGACCCTGCGGGTCGATGGTGAAGCGGTGCATCGGGGCGATCTCTTTGACACCGCTTGCCGCTGGCCCCTGCCCGAGCGCTGGTGGCAGGGGCAAAGCCTGCAGCTGGAATTGGAGTTGCGCAGTCCGCTCCACGACGATGGGGCCCTGATCCACAGCCACCTGGATCTCGAACCCCTCGATCCCGGCGATCCCCAGGGGCTGCTGCAGCCCCTAGTGGCCCAGCTGCATGACCTGCGCCGCGACCAGGGCCATGGCGCCGAGGCGGGGCCAGGCGCCATGCATTGGCTGGGCCATGCCCATCTCGATCTGGCCTGGCTGTGGCCGGTGGCCGACACCTGGCGCGCCGCTGAACGCACCTTTGAATCGGTGTTGGCCTTGATGGAGCGCTTCGAGGATCTGCGCTTCGGCCATTCCACCCCGGCCCTCTATGCCTGGCTGGAGCAGCACCGTCCCCGCCTTTTCGCTCGAATACGTCTGGCCATGGAGGCCGGCCGCTTCGAGCCCCTCAATGGCCCCTGGGTCGAAACCGATGCGGTTCTGATCGCCACCGCCTCCCTGGTACGCCAGTTTCAGGCAGGCCAGCACTACAGCCAGTCCCGCTTCCCCGAATGGGAGCACGCTCTGGCCTGGCTGCCCGACAGCTTTGGCTTTGGCGCCGGCCTCCCCGCCGTGGCCCGGGCGACGGGGGTGCGCTGGTTTTGCACCCACAAGCTGGCCTGGAATGCCACCACCCCCTTCCCCCATCGCCTGCTCCGCTGGCGCAGCCGCTGCGGATCCGAGGTGCTGGCCCTGATGACGGCCCCGATCGGCACCGATGCCGATCCCCTGGCGATGGAGCGTTACCGGCTGCAATGGCAGGGGGCCAGCGGCGTCGCCGACGCCCTCTGGCTGCCCGGCGTGGGGGATCACGGCGGTGGCCCCAGCGCCGAGATGCTGGAACAGCTGGCCCTGTGGCGCCAGCAGAGCGCCGCAGCGCCGCAGCGGCCGGGAACCCTGCGCGACTACCTGGCTGGCCTGGAACCGCTGGCCTCTGGGTTGCCGGTCTGGCGCGACGAATTGTTCCTGGAATTGCACCGCGGCTGCGCCACCAGCCGTCCCGACCAGAAACGCCACAACCGCAGCCTGGAGCGCCTGTTGCGGGAGGCGGACCTGGCCCAGGTGCTGGCGGGGGCCATGGACGCTGAAGCCGTGCCCCCAGGGCCGGGGGGTTCCGGAGCAATGGACCCTGCAGCGGTGGCCCCCAGGCCGTTACCTGCCGGAGCACAAGCCTGGGACTCCTCAAGCGCCGGGTCGCCGTCCGAAGCCCCCGTCGACTGGCGCCCGCTGCTCTTTCAACAGTTCCACGACATCCTCCCCGGCACGGCCATTCCGGAGGTGTACGACCAGGCCGAATCCCAGTGGCGCGCGGCCCGCCGCCTCGCCCGCCGCCAGCGGGATCGGGCCCTGCTGGCTGCCCTCGGATCTGGGCGAAGCCCGCTGCCTGCGGGGGCCACCGCTGGCACCGCGGACCCTGACGATGGAGAGGACTGGGCCGTGGTGCAATTGCAACCCCTATCGGCCGCGCCCCGCACCCTGCGCCTGCCCCCCGGCTGCTGGAGCCTGGCGCCGGACGCGCCTGGGGCCTCGGTGGCAGAAGCGGCGGCCCCAGCCTGGGTGGAAGCAGCAGAGGGGGGATCGGCGGCAGTGGCGGGCGAGTGCGCGGCGGGAGCGAAGCTGGGCGCAGCCGGTGCCTCCGGTCCCTCGAACGCGGCAGCGGAGGCGGCTGGTGCGGAGGTGAGCGGGGCGGGTGACTCGGTAGCGGCGGCAGTGAGCGCCTCCTCTGACCCGGCGATCCTGCCGAGTCAGGAGGCCCCGGGTGGGGGGGTGTGGGTGCAACTCCCGCCCCTGGGGGGCGTAGCGCCCCTGAAGCTGCAACGCTGGCGCCCAGCGCCCGCCGGTTGCGGCGGGGAGGTTCAGCCCATCGCCAATCCGGTGCGGCTGGAGCAGGACAACACCGATGGCGAGGGAGTCTTCACCGCACAAAGTGACGCGACCGGTGACTCGCGAAGGGACGCGCCCAAGGACGCCGTCAGGGTGGAGGCCACTGGCGCCCGCTGGCGCCTCGACAATGGCCTGATCGGCGCCACGATCGGTCCTGAGGGGGTGGAGGAGCTGTGGGATGGCCACGGCCGTGAACTATTGGCCGGTCCCCTGGAATGGCGCCGATGGCGGGACCAGGGCGAGTTCTGGGATGCCTGGGACATCGCCGCCGACTACCGCGATCACCCCTTGCCCTGGACCTGGAGCGGCGCTCCCCACTGGCGGGAACGGGGACCGCTCTGCGCCAGCTTCGTCTGGCGGGGCCATTGCGGCCCAAGCCCGGTGCGGCTGGAGGGACGCCTGCTGGCGGGCAGCCCCTGGTTGGAGCTGGTGCTGCAGGTGCATTGGCAGCAACGCCATGAGCTGCTGCGCCTGGAGGTGCCCCTGGCCCAGCCGGCCTGCCGTTGGGCGGCGGACACCTCCGGCGGGGTCATCGAACGTCCCGCCATCGCCCGCAATCCCCGCGAGGAGAGCCGCTGGGAGGTGCCCGCCATCAGCTGGATCGCCTCGGTGGCCCAGGCGGGTGGCGGCGATCTGGCGGTGCTGCTCGATGGCCCCCAGGGGGTGTCGGGGCAGGCCGAGCGGCTCGGGGTTTCGCTGCTGCGGGGGCCCACCTGGCCCGATCCAGGGGCCGACAACGGTCTGCAGCGCCAGCGCCTGGCCCTGATGGCCTGCCCCTCAGGCTGGCGCGGTGGGGCCGTGCCCGCCCAGGCCCAGCGTTTTCGGGAGCCCCTCTGGTGCCGGCCCCTGGGCCGAAGGGGTGCCGCAATCGATGTCCCAATCC
Organism: Aphanothece sp.; assembly: GCA_040373885.1. Classification (GTDB taxonomy): domain Bacteria; phylum Cyanobacteriota; class Cyanobacteriia; order PCC-6307; family Cyanobiaceae; genus Cyanobium. The sequence goes on along the minus strand of JBEIVL010000039.1, from coordinate 2,625 downwards.
GTCATTCAGCCGACGCACCAATCGGCTCACCAACGGATGAACCCACTGGAGCACCAATCAACGCCCCCATCGAGGCGGCCCCAACCGGTGCCCCCAACCAGGGTCCTGGCGTCCGTCGGGACGCTGGAGATTCGCGCTGGCCGAATCTGCCCCCCCTGGCTGCCGATCTACAGCTGGTGAGCCTGCGTCCGGCGGCCACCCCTGGAGAGGCCCTGTTGGCCGTTCAGAATCTGGGGCCCTGCCGGCGGCAGCTGAACCTGGGGCCCCACTGGCTGGTGCTGGCCCGCTGCGATGGACTGGAGCACGATCCAGGGGAAGGTGCCCCCGGTGGTCACTGCGATGACGACGGGGACCAGCGGACGGGCCTGATGGCAATCGGGCCCTGGCAGCTGGCGTTTTGGCGGGTGGCGATCAATCCTCGTGGTCGTCAAAGGGATCGGTGAGTCGCTTGGAGGGCGGTCCGAAGGCCGTGTAGATGCCGCAGCCGGTGAGGGCGAGCAGCACCGCCAACACCGCGAGGGCCACGGACAGGGCGGGTGAGGTGCTGGTGGGATCCATCAGGAGGAGAGGGGGGAAGGGTCAGGGGCCGGCGCGTTGCGTCACAACTCTCGACGGGGGGCCCGGGCCGGGTGGGATGGCCCTTACAGTACCCAGCACGATCGCCATTCTGAGAGCTCAGCGCTGCCATGGCCCAACGCACCCGCCTTGGAGATTTCCTCCGCCCCCTGAATTCCGAGTACGGCAAGGTGGTCCCGGGATGGGGCACTACGCCTGTGATGGGCATCTTTATGCTCCTGTTCTTGGTCTTTCTGCTGGTGATCCTGCAGCTGTACAACAAGTCGCTGCTGCTGGAAGGCATCAACGTCAACTGGAACAGCGTTCTCTGAACGGTTTTCTCTGAACGCTGTTCGACGAGCAATGGGTGCTTGAGCCGCTGTTTCTAAGCAGCTGTCTCTGAGCAGTTGTTGCTCGGGAGACTTCCACGACCAGCGTTCGACAAACAAAAGTTCTTTGAGCCATGCTTCTTGAGTAGCATTGCGTTCGGAGCCACCTTCTCTGAAACGCAGATGTTCAGACACAGTGCTCGTTGATCTCTGTTCTTTGATTTCCAACCGCCTTATTCAGGCCCCATGAACATCTTCGGCATCGGACTTCCCGAGATGGCGGTCATCGCCGCCATCGGCTTGTTGGTGTTCGGGCCCAAACGCTTGCCCGAATTGGGCAAGACCCTCGGCAAAACCCTCAAGGGGTTCCAGTCGGCCTCCCAGGAATTCGAAAAAGAATTCCGCCAGGCCATCGATCCCGAGGCCACCGCGTCCGGCTCGGCCTCCGGATCAGACACCATCTCCGCTTCCCTCACCTCGGCAGCGGAACCAGCCCTGTCGGCGTTGCCCCCAAGCGCTGAAGCCTCCGTCCCCGTGGCCAGCAGCGCCGGCACCAACGCCACTGCCGCAGCGGACTGAACTCCAGCGAGGCCGATCAGCCCCAACCCCCTGGCGTGCCCGTGGATCTGCAATTGGTTGTTGGGCTTGGCAATCCAGGCGCGAAGTACGACCTCACCCGACACAACATCGGTTTCATGGCGGTCGAGCAATTGGTGCGCTCCGCTGGTGCCGTGCTCAAGTCCCAGGGCAAATTGCAGGGGCTCAGCGCCGAGATCGGCACGGGCTCCGATCGCTTGCGGCTGTTGATGCCCCAGACCTACATGAACGAGAGCGGCCGCAGCGTACGGGCCACCCTCGATTGGTATCGCCTTGATCCGGCCGCCATGCTGGTGCTGGTGGATGACATGGATCTGCCGCTGGGACGTCTGCGCCTGCGCCTGGCCGGAGGCGCAGGCGGGCACAACGGTCTCAAGAGCATCATTCAGCACCTGGGCAGCGAACAATTCGCGCGGCTGCGCATCGGCATCGGCCCGCCGGCGGGCCAGCCCCAGGAGCGGCGTGAGCGCACCGTGGGTCACGTGCTCGGACGCTTCAGCAGCGAAGAACATCCTGTGGTGGCCAGGGTGCTGGACCAGGTGTGCGCTGGTATCCCCCTGATCCGGCGACTGGGCCCTGAAAAAGCGGCGAACCAACTGAACAGCTTCCAGGGCGAGGCATCAAGCTGAGGCTCACGCCCCAAAGTCCTCTCCCTCCAGTCCCCTCCGCCGTGAAGCGCCTGTCGTGAGCCGCCTGCCCAGCACCACCGCCCAACTGCGGGTCCTGCGCCAGAGCTTCAGCCCCTGCCTGCTGGAGGGGGAGGTGAGCGCCGGTGGCTTCCAGTGGACCTTCCGCTGGGCCTTTGACCGGGGCGATCTCAGCGTCGAACCGTCCCTGGGTCGGGCCCTGATCCAGGACGCTCTTTTGAGGTACCTGCTGCAGGCCGATTACCAGCTGGAAGCCGGTGGGGATTACGCCTTCACGGTGCGGGCCCAGTTCTGAGGGGGGCGAGATTGGCCTCTACAGCGTGGTGGCCTTGAGCTGGCCTTTGACTTGGCCAAGAGCGGTTCGGCCCGCAAGCGCAAGGCGGTCGCCGAGCCCAAACTCGAATAGGACTTAGTCCATGCCTAAACTAAGTTCACCCAGGATCAGGTCGTGATGGAAAGCCCGGTCTCGCCAGGCGTCGAGGCGCACGCCATTGCGG
>JBEIVL010000064.1:0-3290 GCA_040373885.1 Aphanothece sp. | reverse complement strand
TGCCCTCCAACAGGTCGCGAGAGAAATCCATGCCCTCGGCTTGGTGGTGGGCCTGGCCGATGCGGGCGTGCAGCCGCCGAATCCGTGGCCCGAAACCGCGCTGCTGGCGGGTGTCGTTGTCAGTGGCGTGCCTGGAGATGGCGGCTTGGGATGTGATGGTCATGGCATCAAGGCAAAAGGAGGGCCGTGTTGGCGTACGGAGGCAGATCCCCTCGCGTCACCACTAAATAACATTAGCGTTATACAAGGATTTATGGTTGGCTTGGTTGGCTTGGTTGGCAGGTGCTGCGTCGTTCATCGCCGCCTGGGCCGCCAGCCAGCGATCTCCGTGAGCCATGTCACGGCAGTCGTCGAACCAGGGGCCGCCGAGGGTGTAATGCAGAATCTGGGCCTCGGCCGGCACCGGCTGCACCCCCACCAGCACGTTCCACTCCGGCGGCAGGGCGCCGATCTCGGCATCGGATAACCATTGGAACTGGTGCAGTTCCAGGCCGCTGGCCCGGTTCACCCATTCCGGTGTCAAGGCCCGGCAGCGGGGACCGTTGAAGAGCATGACCGACGACCAGTTCTTGCGGCGGTAGGGCGTCTGCGGCATCTCCTGGAACTTGCGGCCGATCGTGCAGTGATGCTCGTGTTGCACCACCTGCACGGCATAGCGCTCATCGCGCAGATCCCAGAGTTCGGCGATGTCCCCCAGGCAGAGCATGTCGGCATCAATGAACAGGGACCAGCCCTCGAAGCCCGTCAGCCAGGGCACCAGAAACCGACTGAAGGAGAAATCGGTGCTCTGCAGTTGGTGCGGGGTCCTGCGGTAGATCCCCTGCAACTGGGAGAGACGGATCTGGGTGATCTGCACCGGCCTGGAGGCCCGGGCCTGAATCGAATCCGCAAGCACATTCACGGCGACCCCCTCGCGTCGGTCGTGGCCGATGAACACCCGGGGCAGGCTGGGCAGGGTTGCCGTGCTGTTCATGGGGCCTCCCCGCTGGCCACCATCGGCTGAACCAGTTGCTGCAGCAACACGGCAGCAAATCGGAGTTGCAGTCCCAGGCGCCGCAGGCTGCGGCCCGGGCCCCCACTCAGGTGGTCCTGCTCCCTGATGGAGCCGTGCAGGTTGACGAGCCGGTTGCGCAGCGCCAGGAAGTCGCTGTGCTCCAGATCGAACACCACCGGAAAGGCACGTCGGGCGGTGCGATTGGTCTGGCGGATGACGTCGGCGTCGAAGTCGGCGGGCTCCATGCCCAACAGCTTGTAGAAGTCGCCCCGCTCCCCCACTGTGAGGCTGTGGGTCAGAAACACGGACCAGAGAAAGAAGCGACTCAGTAACTGGCCCCGCCAACCTCGGCGCAGCTCGGGCCAGCAGCGCAGCAACAGGTTGAAGATGTCGCCATGGCGGTTTTCGTCCTGGCACCAGGGCTCGAAAAATTCGAATAATGGCGCAAAGGCTTGCTGCGGTTGGGCCTTGAGATGGCGATGAATAAGAATATAACGCCAGTAGCCAACCTTTTCGGATAGATACACGGAATACAACACCCAGCTCAGCGGGAACCAGGTCGTCGGCCGTTGCCCACTGAGGGCGGGCAGATCCAGTTGAATGCCCTCTCCCACCAAGGCCCTATTGAGAAAACCGGCATGGCGGGCCTCATCGCGAGCCATCAGGTGGAAGAGGCGACTCAGTTCGTGGCGGCCGGCCTGCTGCAAGCGTTTGGCCAGCTCCTTGAACAACAGGAATCCGGAGAATTCCGAGACGCAGGAGCGCACCAGATAGCTGATGTAGGCCTCGCGTTCCACTTTGGAAAGATCTTTCAGGCGCGCCAGCGGGGCCCGGCAGTCGAAATGCTCCCTGTTGTAATCCGCTTCCATCTCTCCCAGCATGGCCTCAAAGGCCAAACGCTGGCCCGTGAGGTCGGTTTGGGCGGCCTTGGCGATCTCCGTTGTGTAGAAGCGCGGCGTCAGAAGATCCTCGCGCAGTTGGGGTGTGCTGGTTGTCATGGCTGGGGCTGGTGGCAGGAATGGTCGGCGCGGGAGTAGGCGATGGCATCGATGCCGTCGCGATGGGTGAGAAACCACTCCTGGAGACCCTGCAACCAATGCAGATGAATGGCGCGATCGAGGAGGGTTGTCGCCAGGATCGCGTCGGCCTGCTGGGCGGCGGTGCGGGCCAGGCGATGGGAGGCCTTGTGGCCTGCATCAAGGCAGCCGTGATCGGTCAGCCAGCGCTCTTCCAGATGAAGGTGCAGGCGCAGGGCCCGTTGCAGCCTGCGGCAACTGCGCTGCTCTGCGTGGGTTTCGCCGGCGCGCTCTGGCGCCCCAGGCGAGCGCGCCAGGGCTATCAGGGTGTTGAGCATCACTTCCAGACGACTGTGCTGGCGTTCCAGTAGCAACCGTTGGCTCGGCCAGTCCCGAGGCCAGAGCCGGGATTCGGCGGCGATGGGCGGAGTTGACGATTCGATGCATGCTCGGTTCAGGGCGGATCGACTCAGGGTGGTGACGCTCATGACAAGGGCACTCGGCTCAAAACGCATAACGTCATCATGATACCAGGTCAAAAGAGAATGCAATGTCCGGGCTGCCGTGGCAGTGTCCTGTTGCGCTGCCTTGATGCTGCGCTACCCTTGTTGATGTTCTGCTTTGTTCTCCGCTTTCGATGGACGCCCTGGCCGAATACTTCAAGGTGTTCTCCGAGCCCAATCGCCTGGCTGTGTTGGACGCCCTGCGGGAGGGGCCCCTTAATGTCACCGCCGTGGTCGAGCGCACGGGCCTCAGTCAGGCCCTGGTCTCCAAGCACCTCAAGCTGTTGACGATCGCCGGAGTGATTCAGCGGCGCCCGGAGGGTTCCCTGGTTTTTTATGAGGTGAGCGATCGGGCCGTGTTTCGCCTGATCACCCAGGCCGAAAAGCTTCTGCTGGCCACCCGTCGTCAGCAACTTGATGCCCTGGCCGCCAGCCTCTGATGGCAGGCGACACGGGTGACGACACCAGTGCGCCCCAGACCCTGGCCGATCTGAGGGCCGCCCTGACCTCTGGCCAGCGCCGCTTCAGCGCCATGCCACTGGCGGATCTGCTGGCAGCGGACGGCGCCGATCTCGATCTTTCCGATCTGGATCTTTCCAACTGTGATTGTTCGGGGTGTGACCTGCGCGGCGCCTTTTTTCAGGAGGCCCGCCTGGGCCATGCCCGCCTAGAGGGGGCGCGGGCCGAAGGGGCGCGTTTTCAGCAGGCCTTGCTCTGGGGTGCCGATCTCTCGGGTCTGCGGGCGGCGGGCTCGTTCTGGCACGAGGCGGATCTCTC
>JBEIVL010000058.1:0-7352 GCA_040373885.1 Aphanothece sp. | reverse complement strand
GAGACTCCCCCCCCGCTCGCATCGCCAACTCCTCCCGCAGCTCCTCCAGAGCCATCAACTCCTGCACCTGACGACCCAGGGTGATCTCCTGCTCATGGCTCAACAGCGGCACACGGCCGATGTCACGCAGGTAGGAGCGCACCAGATCGCCATCAAGTGGAGCCAAAACCCGTTGACGGGCCGGGGCCGACGGCGGATCTTCCGGAAGCGGAGCGTTCGGCAGGTCGAGAGGGAGGGTGAGGATCACGGGCCTTGGCCTAACGATGTGTGAAGCCTAACCTGAAGAAGTGTGAATTTCTCTCATAGTTGCGCCGATTGCCCCCCTGATCTCAACCGGTGCCAAAACGGGACAACAGCAAGGAGGCGGTGCGCAGATAGATGAAAACCCCTGCCACGTCAGTCGCTGTGGTGATGAAGGGTGCTGACATCAGGGCTGGATCGAGGCCCAAGCGGGAGAAAAGCAAGGGCAAGGCCGCACCGGCTGTGGCCGCCAGGGTGGTGATCACTACCAGGCTCAAGCCCGCCGCCGAGGCCACAAGCATGCTCCCACCCATTTTCCAGGCCCAGGGCACCACCACCAACGCCATCAAGACGCCGAGCATGCTGCCGGCCAGGGTCTCTCGGCCGACGGCGCGCCAAGCCCCGAGAGCCTGCAACCGTTGGGTGCTCAGACCCCTGATCACGACGGTGGAACTCTGGGCTCCCACATTGCCCCCGGTGCCGATCAACAGGGGAATGAAGGCAGCCAGCAACACCACCTGCTTGAGCACCTCCTGTTCGGAGGCGATCACCGCCGAAGTGCCGGTGTTGGCCACCAACAACACCAGCAACCAAACCACGCGCCGACGGGCGATGGTGAACAGACCGCTGCGGAAGTAGTCATCGTCATCACCCGCCTGAACCGCACCAGCGGCATAAAGGTCACGGGTGGCCTCCTGTTGGATGACATCAATGACGTCATCCACAGTGATGATGCCCACCAGGCGCTGCTCCCGATCCACCACCGGCACCGCCAGAAAGTCATAGCGTTGAATCACCCGGGCCGCCTCCTCCTGGTCCGCCTCGGTGGCGACACTCACCACCTCTCGGGTCATGACATCCCCCAGGCGATCGCCGGGATCAGCCGTCACAAGATCGCGCAGCGACAGGATGCCGGTGAGGTGGCGCGAAGCATCGGTGATGTAAAGGCTGTAAACTGTTTCCGTATCCCTGGCCCTTCGCCGCACGATGTCGAGTGCCTGGGCAGCACTGTGGAATTCCTTGAGGTCGATGAACTCATTGGTCATCAAACGGCCCGCCGTCCCCGATCCGTAGCCCATCATCTGGGCGGTGACCCGGCGCTCAGCGGGGCTCAACCGAGTCAGCAAATCCCTGACCACCTTGGCGGGCAACTCATCGAAGAGACGGACGCGATCGTCCGGCGACATCTCTTCAACAAGCTCCAACACTTCGCCGGATCGCAGGCGCTCGATAAGACTCTGCTGGACATCCGGTTCTAGATATTCATAAACCTCAATCGCCTCATCCTTGGGAAGCAAACGAAAGGCGATCGCCTGGCGTGTTTGAGGAAGGATGCCAATCGCTTCGGCCGCATCCACCGGCTGAACAGGCCTCAACAGCAACTTGGCGCCGTCGTAGTTGCCCGCCTGAAGCAGGCTTTCAAGCTGGCGCGCCACCACATCGGCCACAGCGGAACCTTCGACCATCGCCTGAGATGCGCGAGGGGGCAGTGTATGGGGCCGGGAAGCCCACTAGATTCTCCATCTCTCCAACAAGGGCCGCACGATGACCGTCAACGTTGCTGAAGTGGTGGTTACTACCGCCAGTGGAACACCCCAACGTTTGGGCGACCTTGCCGGCCAGGTGCTCCTGATCGTCAATGTCGCCAGCCGTTGCGGTTTCACCGCCCAATACGAAGGGCTGCAAAAGTTGCAGGAGACCTACGGCGAACGCGGCTTCAGCGTGCTGGCCTTCCCCTGCAACGACTTCGGAGGTCAGGAACCCGGCGAACTCGACGAAATCAAGACCTTCTGCAGCACGAAGTACGGCGTCACCTTTCCCCTATACGCCAAGGTCCATGCCAGCGGAGCCACCACCGCCCCTTATGACACTCTGAACCAGGTGGAACCGGCCGGAGACGTGGGCTGGAACTTCGAGAAGTTTCTGGTGGGCAAGGACGGCAGCGTGATCGGCCGTTACAAGAGTTCGGTCAAACCCCAGGACGAGATCCTGGTGAGTGCCATCGAATCCGCCCTAGTCGCCTGAAATCGCGGCTCAACCACGCATCCACCCCCGCACGGCACGGTCGCCCTGAACTCTCACCCCCACCCTCAACCAGCGTTGTCCATTGGGGGCCCGCCAATCGCGCAGCAGGGTCATGGGCAATCCTGATTCGAGCTCCTGCAGAACGGGTGCCTCCTGACGGGGGGCACAAAGCAGGGCTCCACCAGTTGGACTGACCAAGGGCTCGTCGGCGCCAACCCGGCGCCGCACCTCAAGGCCACGGCCTTGGGCGCCGCCGGCGGGGAGGCCCGCCGGCGCCCACAGGGCAAAACCCAACAGGGCCGCCCACTGCCAGGCGGAGAGGGTCCTCAGGCTGGAGTGGGCCGGGGCAGAGAGAGAATCCGCGGCGGACGGCATCAGCACCGGCCTCAGATATCCAGCTGGGCAAAATCAAGATCGGCACTATGGGCTTCGATGAATTCACGCCGAGGGGCCACCTTGTCGCCCATCAAAATGGTGAAGATTCGATCAGCTTCGGCCGCGTCTTCAATCTCAACTCGCTTCATGGTTCGCGTGCCTGGATCCATGGTGGTTTCCCAGAGCTGCTTGGGCATCATTTCGCCAAGGCCTTTGAAGCGTTGAATGGTGTAATTGGCCTTTTCGCCGAAACCATCAAGCATTTTCTTGAGATCAGCTTCGTTGTAGCAATAGGCATGATTCTTACCCCGCTCCACCTTGTAAAGGGGTGGGCAGGCAATATAGATGTATCCCCCTTCCACAAGTGACTTCTGATAGCGATAGAAAAATGTCAGCAGCAAAGTGCGGATATGGGCGCCATCGACATCAGCGTCGGTCATAATAACAATCCGATGATAGCGGAGATTCTTTTCGTCAAATTCCTCCCCTTTGATGCCGAGACCCAGGGCGGTGATCAAGGCCTGAATTTCAGTGTTTTTATAAATCTTGGCGTCATCCGTCTTTTCGATATTTAGAATTTTCCCCCGCAGGGGCAGAATCGCCTGAAAACGACGATCACGACCCTGCTTCGCCGAACCTCCGGCGGAATCACCTTCAACAATGTAAATTTCCGACTCACCAGGATCCCTTGAGCTGCAATCGGCCAACTTGCCGGGCAGGGTTGAACTTTCCAGCACCGACTTGCGTCGCACCAGCTCGCGGGCACGCCGAGCTGCCTCAGCGGCATTGAAGGCCTGAATGGCCTTTTCAAGAATCAAATCGATAACGGTGGGATTGAATTCTAAATACTCTCCAAGAGCTTCGCCCACCAGCGTATCAACAATGCCACGGACTTCGGTATTACCGAGCTTGGTTTTGGTCTGACCCTCAAACTCAGGATCAGGCACCTTGACGGATACCACAGCCGTGAGGCCCTCTCGAATATTCTCACCCGCCAAGTTGGCATCACTGTCTTTGCGCTTGCCACGCTTCTTGGCGAAAGCGTTAAGCGTGCGGGTCAGCACCGTCTTGAGACCCTCAATATGGGTGCCGCCATCGACGGTGCGAATGTTGTTGGCAAAGCCAAGAATGCTGTCTGAATAGGCATCGACACACCATTGCAAAGCGGCCTCAACCTGGACTCCCTCTTTTTCAGCATCAACGTAGATAATTTCTGGATGCAGGGGATCCTTCTCGGCATTCATATAAGCGACATACTCTTTGATACCACCCTCGTAGTAATAAATCTCCTCGTGCGGGCTTCCATCCTCTTCCAGCGCATCGACGCGCTGGTCTTGAAACTGAATCCTGACCCCGCCATTGAGATAGGCCAATTCCCTCAGACGCGCCGAGAGGGTGTGGTAATCGAAAACAATTCCCGAGCTGAAGATCTCGATGTCAGGCTTGAAGCGAACCTCGGTGCCTGTGCGTTCTGGATCCTCAGCCGGTTCTGACACAAGGGTGCCAATCGGGGTTCCCCGCTCAAAACGTTGGCGATGCTTCTGGCCCTGGCGATGGACCGTCACCTCCACCCATTCGCTCAGGGCGTTGACCACGGAGATGCCAACGCCATGCAGCCCCCCAGACACTTTGTAACCGCCGGCCCCGAACTTGCCCCCGGCATGGAGAACGGTGAGCACCGTTTCCAGAGCACTGCGACCGGTGCGGGGATGGATGTCAGTCGGAATGCCACGACCATTGTCGGTGACGCTGGCGGAACCATCGGCATGAAGCACCACCTCAATGGCGGTGCAATGACCAGCCAACGCCTCATCGACCGAATTGTCGACCACCTCGTACACGAGATGGTGCAAGCCGCGCGGGCCGGTGGTGCCGATATACATGCCCGGGCGCTTGCGAACGGGCTCCAGGCCTTCGAGCACCTGAATCTGTTCGGCGCCGTAGGCGGCATTGACCTTGCTGGCGTCGCTCATTCGGGAAATCCTGCGGGCAACCGCTTCAGGGCCCGAAAGGCCTCTGCTCAAGGCTCACTCTACCACTGGCGCCCCCAAGCGCCCGCCAGGCCCCTCTCAGGGGCGATTCACGACCCAGATGGAATCAGCTTGCCAATGCGCCTCAGCGGCAGCCCGGTCAGAGTGGAGCCATGGCCGACCCGTTGCCCCCCCTCGTCATTGCCCTGATGGGCCCCACTGCAAGCGGCAAGACGGCCCTGGCTCTGGATCTGGCCGAACGCCTTGACCTGGCGGTGCTGTGTGTCGATTCACGTCAGCTCTACCGCCAGATGGCCATCGGCACCGCCCAACCCACGGCGGTTGAGCGAGCGCGGGTCCGCCACGAACTCCTCGATCTGCGCGATCCGGACCATCCCATCAACCTCCAGGAATTCACGGTGCTCGCCGCCGCGGCCATCGCCGCTGAGCACCGCCGCCGCGGCGTCGCCCTGCTGGTCGGAGGCAGCGGCCTCTATCTGCAGGCCCTGCTGCAGGGCCTGAGCCCTCCCGCGGTTGCACCCCAACCGCTCCTGCGTGCCCAGTTGGGAACCCTGGGCCAGGCCACCTGCCACGCCCTGCTGGCTTGCGCTGATCCCGGATCCTCAGAACGCATCGCGGCGGCGGATGCGGTCCGCACCCAGAGGGCCCTGGAGGTCTTCTATGCCACCGGGAAGCCTGCCTCCAGGCAACGCCATCGTCACCCCCCGAACTGGCGGGTGCTGGAGCTGGGACTCGATCCCCCAGACCTTGGTGAACGCATCAGCCTCCGTACGGCGCAGATGTTTGAGACAGGCCTGGTGGCCGAAACCGAAGCCCTTCTGGCCCGCTACGGATCCGACTGCCCCCTTCTGGGGACCATTGGCTACGGGGAGGTCCGGCGCCTGCTGGCCGGTGAAATCGACCGCCAGCAGGCCATGGCCCTGACCGTGCAGCGCACCCGGCAACTGGCGAAACGCCAGCGCACCTGGTTCCGACGCCAGCATCGCCCCCATTGGCTTCAGGGTGAGGATCTGGCGGCGCAAGCGTGGAAACTGGCACGGCAAGGCTTAGGGTGAAGGTTAACTCGCCCCTGTGAATGCCTCCCCGTCCCCGTTTTGATCGCCGCGCTCCCGTGCGGGAGCTGCCCAACATCCACGACCGCATCAGTTATCCCAACCTGAGGGTCGTGGATGCCGACGGGAGCCAACTGGGAGTCATCACGCGTGAGGCCGCCTTGGATGTGGCCCGTGATCGCGAGCTCGACCTGGTTTTGGTGAGCGAGAAGGCTGATCCACCGGTTTGCCGGATCATGGATTACGGCAAATACAAGTTCGAGCAGGAAAAGAAAGCCAAGGAAGCCAAGAAGAAATCGCACCAGACCGAGGTCAAGGAGGTCAAGATGCGTTACAAGATCGATTCCCATGATTACCAGGTACGCATCGGCCAGGCCGTTCGCTTCCTGCGATCCGGGGACAAGGTCAAGTGCACGGTCATCTTCAGGGGCCGCGAAATTCAGCACACCGCCCTGGCCGAACAACTGTTGTTCCGGATGGCCCAGGACCTGGCCGATAACGCCGAAATCCAGCAGCCCCCCAAACGGGAAGGCCGCAACATGATCATGTTCCTCAGCCCCCGCCGCCTGCCAGGCGGCAAGGTTGTCACCAAGCCCGCTGGCAAGGCTGAAAGCCGGCCGACCGAGCTGCGCACGATCGAAACCAGAGTCATCGAGACCAAACCAACCCAAGCTCCGCTCTCCGAAGACTCGGAAGTGGCTTCACCCGCCTCCTGAAACCCCGCCGAATCCCTGAACTGAGCCCAGGGATTCGCTCAGGAAGGCCAACAATTCTCCCCATGCGAGAGCGGCGGATTCGGGTTCGTGGTCGTCGCGCTGGTCACAGAGAAAGCCATGACCGCCCTTCAATATCAATAGACGATGGGGCTGTTGGCCACGCGCCAACCGACCTTGATTGGCCGTTGATAGCGCTTTCCCAAGGGCTTCAACATCCTGGGGGGGAATCAGGGGATCGTCGCTGCCACAGACGCACAGCAACCGGCCTCGCACCTCTGCCACACCATCGAGGGTGGGGGGACCACCACCCGGGCGCCCACTGACGACTCCAGCTCCGTAGAAGTCACAGGTGGCCTCAATCCCGTCAAGGGTGGAGATCAGCAAGGCGGCATGACCCCCAAAGCAAAAACCGAGGCATCCGATCGGGGCACCAGGGGCCCCGGCGGCCGCCAGGGAGGCCTGCAGCCACCGAAGGGCCTGGGCAGCATCCAGGAGCAACTCGGAGGCCTTGGTGCGGTCCTTGTGGGACCGTCCCAATCGCAGGGAATCGGGGCTGTAGTCGAGGTCCAGGTCTGGGGCGGTGCGACTGAACAGTGGCAGGGCCAGAGCCCCATACCCTTCACCGGCAAGCCGATCGGCCACTCCCCTCACCCAACCATTCAGCCCGAACACCTCCGGCAACACCAGCAGGCCTGCCCGGGGAGTTGTGACCGGAGGAGACCACCAGCAGCGCAGGCCACCCTCCCCGGCATGCTCCGGGGGGATAGAAACCCAGTGGCCCCCTGGAATTGGGGCGTCGTGCGGAGGGACAGTCAAGGAGGCACAGGACAACCGGCACATGGTCCTATGCCAACGGGGGAATTGTCACCGGGGCAAAAGCTCCTTAGGGTGGCCGGCAGCCCATCTGGCCCACGGCGTGCGATTCCACATTCAGCAGGAAAGCGACATCCCGG
>JBEIVL010000056.1:0-7920 GCA_040373885.1 Aphanothece sp. | reverse complement strand
TGTTCGGGGCGCCTGGCGAGACCTATACCCTGCGCCACGACACCATCGATCGCAGCGCCTACATGCCCGGTGTGCTCCTGTGTCTGCGCCGAGTACGCACGTTGCCAACGTTGGTTTATGGCCTTGAACGGCTCCTTTGACCACCTGAGCTCTGATGCCCTCACCGCCGCGGGCGGACCCTGCCACCGATGCTGATTCCCCTCACCCCGGACCAATTGAGCCGCCTGATTCCGGCGGTGGCCACCGGTCCCCAGTTCAACGCCTGCAGCCGCGAACCACGCCAATTGCTGCAACGGGTGCTGATCTCAACCATCGGTGGGGTGATCTCCCTGTTGATCAGTCAGACCCTGTTGTTCTCCAGCTCCCTCGGGCCGGTGTTTCTGGTGATCGGGGTCGTGTTGGTTCTCTATCTGCTGTGGGGGCCGATTCTGGAGGCGGGACGGCGTAACGCGGTTTTGCGCCGTTATCCGGCTGCCGCCTTGTTTGAGGGCGTGGTTGGAGATCTCTTCACCCGTGAGGTAGTGGAGGATCGCCGGGAGCAATCCGATCAGAGCGGCCGCCTGGAGATGGTGGAAAATCGCCGCACGTGGCTCTGTCTGGACCTGGAGGACGAGGACGGCTATCTGGGGCGGCTGCGGTTTCCGATGGAGAAGGCGCACCAGGCGATCCGCCGCGGCATGGTGATTCGACTGGTGGTTGTCAGTGAGCGCCGTGATTTCTCCAGGGTGGGGGCTTTGAGTGATGCCTGGTTGCCCCAACCCAAGCTTTGGGTGGGCGAATACCCCTATCTCCTGCGCTCCGCGTTCGAAGAGCTTTGCCTGCGCCGCCTGCGCTGAACCCGTTGATCGGCCAGGACTGATCAGGCAAGCCTCGAATAACGAGGATTGATCGCCCAGGACCGCAATAATCTGTTACAGTCTTCGTAACACTTCGCAAGGAAACGGCCCATGGCCTCCTCCACCCCCACCGTGATCCGCGGCGCCACCGTCACAACCGAAGACGGTGGTCGTCTTAACGCTTTCGCCTCAGAGCCCCGTATGGAAGTTGTGGCCGCTGAAAACGGCTGGGGTTTCCACGAGCGTGCTGAAAAGCTGAATGGCCGTATGGCGATGCTCGGTTTCATCGCCCTGCTTGCCACCGAATTCGCCCTTGGGGGCGAAGCCTTCACCCGCGGGCTACTCGGTCTCGGCTGATCGTCTTTGACCCTTCCAGGGTCGTTAGCCTCCCAGCGCGCCTCCCCAAGGGGCGCGCTTTTTGATTGGGTTCTTCCCCACTGTTTTGCCATGGGAGCCAGATTGCAAGCCAGGGTGAATGGTGCCGGACCCACCGGTGCTCTGGCCGCCCTGGCTCTGGCGGCAGCCGGCTGGCGGGTGCAACTGTTCGATCCCCTGCCGAGGCAGCGTCTGCTGGAGCGTCAGCGGGCCTACGCCTTCACCCATTCGAGCCGCCTGCTGTTCAGGCGACTCGGCCTCTGGGAGGCCCTGGCGCCCCATCTCATCGGCTTCACCCAGTTGCACCTGCTCGATGCCGCCCTCGGGCGTTCGGTGGACTTTGGCCCCTCCGATCTTGCTTCCCCAGCCAGTGCCTCCAGCCATCCCGGCACCAACGAGCCATCCAGGGCCGTCGGTTGGATCGGCAGCCATGGGCCGCTGATGGCCCTGTTGTTCGAGCGCATCGAGGCTCATCCCGCCATCGCCATGCTCCTGGGAGGCATGGACGGCCCGCCATTGGCCCCTGGTGCCCCAGGTTTTGATCTCGTGGTGGCGGCGGATGGGGCCGATTCCCCCACCCGCCGCCAGCTGGCCATCGGCCAATGGCACCATTCCTATCGTCAGGCCTGTCTGACGGCACAGGTCGGGTTACGGGGGGGGCGGCCGACCAGGCCTGGGAAATCCTGCGCCCGGAGGGACCCTTCGCCGTTCTGCCCATGGGGGCCGGGCGGCACCAACTGGTTTGGAGTGCTCCCGCCTGGCGCTGCCGAGGGCTGGAGGGTCTCAGTGACACGGCCTTTCTCGACGCCCTCTGCGGCGCCCTGCCCGAGGCTCTGCAGCCCGAGGTGCTCTTCGATCGGCCCCGTTCGTTCCCCGTGGCCCTCCAGTTGGCCCATCGTCTGCACCGGGGGGCCACCGTTCTGGTCGGTGACAGCGCCCACCGTTGTCACCCCGTGGGCGGGCAGGGCCTCAACCTGGGCTGGCGCGATGTGGTCACGTTGATGGATCTGGCTGAGAGAGTCGCTGCGGGCCGCCTGGCTGCCGATCGCCTCGGGCCTGCGTACAGCTGGCGGCGATGGCCTGATGTGCTGTTGACGCTTGCGTTCACCGATCTGCTGATGCGTCTGTTCTCCAACCGTCAGCCCCTGCTGTTGGCTGGCAGGGCCCTGGTTCTGATCGGCCTGGGACGTTTCGAGGCATGGCGCCGCCTGGCTCTGACCTTGATGACCCTGGGTCCCCTGCCCCGATCCCGCTCCAGTGCGATTCCAGCGATCGATCCTCGGGGGGCCATGCCGGCCTTCTCGACCACCACGGCGGGCAAGCCATGGTGATCAGCAGCTCACCCCAGCCGCCGGCGCCCCAGGCGCTGTTGCGTTTCCTGCGGCATCAGCTAGGCCTCAGCGAGAGCGCCCTGGCCATGGGAATGCGCCAGTCCGATGTGGAGCAGGCGCCATTGCCGGTGGTGCTGTGGCGCTTCGGCCTGATCAGCCTGGAGCAATTCGAACAGGTTCTGGATTGGCAGGATCAGCAGCCCTGAATCGCCCTCAGTAGGTGACCAAGGATTCCACGGGCACGCCGGCAGGAAGGCGTTGACGACCTCCCAGGTCGTTCAGTTCGACCACAAAGGCAAAGCCCACGATCTCGCCACCGGCCAGCTGCACCAGTTGGCCGCAGGCTTCCGCCGTGCCACCGGTGGCCAACAGATCATCGACGATCAGGATTCTGGGGGAGTGATCAAAACCATCGGCGTGGATCTCCAGGCGATCGCTGCCGTATTCCAGGTCGTAATCCACACCATGCACTTCGCCAGGCAACTTGCCGGGCTTGCGCACGGGGACGAATCCAAGCCCGAGGGCCGTGGCCAGACTCGTGCCGACGATGAAGCCCCGCGATTCGATACCGACAATCAGTTCGGGCTTGAGCCGTTCGGTGATCTCGGCCAGTTGACGCACCATTTCGCGCCAACCGTCTGGATCGCGCATCAAGGGCGTCAGGTCCCGGAACAGGATGCCGGGCTTGGGAAAATCGGGGATGTCGCGGATCCAGCGGCGCAGGTCGGGGCTGGCGGGGCTGCTGGTCATCTCAGGAGGACGGGGGGCAAGCCGGCGGTCGACGGTGACGAACGGCCATCGGCGCTGGCATCATCGCAGCCATGAGCCAGGCCCTATCCCCATCCACTCCCTCCCGTCCGCTTTCTCGCCGCGGCATCGAGAGACTTGACCTGATGCTGTTGTGCACCGAGGCCCTCGATTTCAATGGTGGTGAGGCCATGGTCTGGATGAGCCAGCATCTGGGCTATGGCGAACTCTTTCCCAATCGGGTGGAGTTGTGGAAGCGTCGCTGCCACAACCCCCTGCGCCGCGCCTGTCGCCGGGGTTCTCTGGACAGCACGGAGACCGACGCCCTGATTCGGATTCTCTGCACGATGGCCGATCGCCTTTACCCCATGTTGCGTGGATTGCTATCGACGGCTGAGGCCCCTGAGGTGATCGATCAGCGCTGGCAGTTGTTTCAATCGCGCCTGGCCGACCTGCTGCGTGAACGCATGAATCCCCGTCGCAGTAGCGTCCAAACCCTCCTCGATTCCCAGACTGGCCATCGCCAGCGGCGTGCCATGGTTCAGACTCTGGCCCTGGGGGCTGGTCCCGGTGGCTTTGAACGGCTGCGGGCCTGCCTGATGGATGGGGGGGCGTAACCCAGGACGGACGCATGAAACAGACCCTTGTCTACGGGCAGCAGAGCTGCCGTTTGCAACTCGAAGGCCTCCCGGATGTTTCCGCCGGCCAGGCCGGAGACGCTCTGGGAATCATCACCAGCTGGACCCTCGTCTGGGCGGGCAGACCCGAATTGGAAGGACGCCGCGAGCACCTAGTGGCGTTGATCAACGTGGTGCTGCCCTATGCCCGTTACCTCATGAGTGGTGTGGCCCGCCCCTTCGGCGAGCCTGACCAGCCCATTGAGATCGCCCCAGCCGGTCCGGGCGACCATCTTCTGCGACTGCGCAGCAGTGAATCCGGCGTCGAACCCCTGGAGGTGCACCTCGATGACGCTGAATTGGCTGACCTGGTGAGGGTCCTCGATGCCCTGCGCCTCGATCCGCGCCTGCATCTGCAGCCCCCTCTGTCCGAACCCCTGGTCCAGCCGCTGCGGCGCCGTGAACTGCTTCAGGCCGAACCTCTGGCACGGCGGCTGGCCGCACCGGTGGGTGGCCTGGCGGCCGTCGCCCTCACGGCGGGGCTGTCTGCCCTGGCCCCGCTGCCGGCCCCGGTTCCCTCGCGGACGGCAACCCCTGCCTCCCCAGCCCCGTCAGCACCCGCTGGCCTCCCCCCGCAGCGCACGGCAATGCCCCAACCTCCTTTGGGGTTGGATGCCGCCAAACCCGCCCCGGGCACCCCGACGAGTGCGACTCCTTCCGGGCTTCCCCTCACCGCCCCTGGCCCGGCATCGCCCCCATCGGGTCTTACGCCGGCCAGTCAGGGCCCCAAGACCAGTTCGGCCGCAGACCGACTCGCCCCAGCCGGCGGACCATCGGCTCTTCCCGATGCACCCATTCCACCCCCCCGCACCCTTTTCCCTCCCACCCCCCCACCGGTTCCGGCGGCTCGCCCCTGATGGGGCTCTACGGGGTTCGCAGATCCAGCTCCTACCCTGACTTCATCTGGGAGCCGTGGCCATGGTGATGAGCTGGTCTGAACTGCGTCGTCGTGTGACCCGTCTGGGTGCCTGCCTTGATGTCGTCGTGCGTAGCGATCCCGAGGTCTGTGGCCTCAGCGGTGAACGCTTCCATCTCTCCCTCCACCACGGCGGTCAGGGGGATTGCACAGTCGAAGACTTGTCGTTGATTGATTGTCCCAATGAGTTGGTGCTGATGGAATTTGAGCGCTGGATGCGCGGGGCTGGCCATCCACTGGAGCCCTAAGGCTCAAGTCGCTCTTCCCGAGCCATGTCCTTCCCCCGTAGCCCCCGGCCCCTGCAGCTGCCCAATCCCTCGTTGATCCCGCCTCCCCACAGTCCGCGGCCGACCCGGCGGCGGAGGCGGCCCATCAGTCGCGGCCGCCAGGCGTTGATGGGTCTGTTGCTTTCAGCTGCGGGCATCGCGACGCTTCTGGCTTTGCTGCGTTTGCCTTCCCAGCTCGACACGGTGCTTCTGGTAAGCAAGGCGATCGCCAATCTCATCAAGGGACTGACGCACCTGGGCCTGGGCCTGCTCCAGTTGGCTGGAGTGATGGCTGTCGCGATGGTGGCTCTGTTGGCTCTGGTGCTTCTGGGCGCCGGCCTGAGCCGCTTGATGCGGGCCCTGGCCCCAAGGAGGCCTCCCACCCAGGGGCCAGGGCCAGGCAGGGGCCTGCGAGGGGCGGCTCCAGGCGAATCTCTGCCGCTGCCGCGTCAGTTTGAGGGGGATCCAAGCCTGGAGTGGTTGCAGCGGTTGCGCGATGCGGGTGAATCCCCCCCCATGTAGGGATGGCCAGCGCTGCCCGCCACCGTTGATGGATCCTCTGATTGCTGCCTTGCTGCTTCCGGCGGCCTATGACCATTCGGTGGGGGAAATCCAGGTGTTGGAAACCCACATTTCCTGGATTCTGCTGACCGGCCCCTACGCCTACAAGCTGCGCAAGCCGGTACAACTCGGTTTCGTCGACTTCAGCACGGCCGCCCTGCGACGCCAAGACTGCCTGGAGGAAGTCAGGCTCAATCGCCGTCTTGCGCCCGATCTCTATCTGGGGGTAAGGGATGTGCATGGCCCGCCGCCGCAGGCCCGCTTCCACGGCGCTGGAGAGGTGATCGATGCGGCGGTGCAGATGCGTCAGTTCGATCAGGAGGCCCTGCTGAACGAGGTGCTGAAGCGCCAGGGATTGGCGGATTCGGCGATCGACGCCCTGGCCAAGCGACTGGCCTTGTTCCATGACGCGGCGGCTGTGGCACCGGCCGGAGGCTCCTACGGATCGGCGGCCTTGGTCATCGCCCCGGCCCTCGCCAACCTGGAGGTGCTGGAGAGGTGCGCTGCCGGCGCCGATCTGGGCGCCCTGCGCCGCTGGACCGAAACGACCGCCGACCGGCTGACGCCCCATTTCGACCAACGCCTGGCCGAGGGTCAGGTGCGGGAGGGCCACGGCGATCTCCATCTCGGCAACATGGCCCTGGTGGAGGGCGACATCGTTGTCTTCGATTGCCTTGAATTCAATGCGGACCTGCGTTGGATCGATCCGATCAGCGACCTGGCCTTTTTGGTGATGGATCTGCAGCAGGTCGGTGAGCCGAGGTTGGCGATCCGTCTACTCAATGGTTGGTTGAGCGAGGGGGGGGATTACACCGGCCTGCATCTCTGGCGCTGGTATTTCACCTATCGCGCCTTGGTTCGCGCCCAGGTGACGGCCCTGCGGCTTGCCCAGCTGAATCCCCGTGACCCCCAGGACACCAGCCAGGAATCCGGCCTGCGGCAGAGCCTGAGCCGTTATCTCGACCTGGCCGGTCAGTGGGGCCAACCTGTCCGATCCCCGGGGGCCTTGCCCCAGGCCCTCTTCCTCTGCCATGGCGTCTCGGGAAGCGGCAAGAGTCACCTGGCCCGGCGCCTCTGCGATTGGACGGGTTCGATTCAGCTGCGCTCCGATGTCGAGCGTCGGCGTCTGTTCGGCCGTTGGGGTGTTCCGGGTGGCCCCCGCTGGCCGGGAGAATCTGGGGCCGATCCCTACGGATCAGCAGTCACCGATTATCTGTATCACCAGAGGCTGCCCGCCTGCGTCGAAGCGATTCTGGCGGCCGGCTTCAGCGTGGTGGTTGATGCCACCTTTCTCAAGTCCAGCCATCGGGCTGTGATGGCCGCTTTGGCCAGGAGATGGCGTGTGCCCTTGGCGATTCTGTCTTGCCGGGTCAGCCCTGAATTGGCACGTCGCCGCATGGATCAACGCGAACATCAAGGAGGGGATCCCTCGGAAGCTGATGGGGCAATTCTGGAGCGCCAACTTGAAAATCAAGATTTGTTTTTAGATCATGAACGATCCCGAGTCGTTGGAATTGATATGACGAAGGTGATGTCTGATTTTAGTAATACTCAACCAGGACAACAAGATCAATTTGAAGTATTGCTGCAATCTTTGCACCGTTTGTTTTCGCTTGACTCAGGGGATGTTTAGAACCACTCGTTCGTGGCTTCCTCTGCCGTGTTGACGTTCTCCTCAGGAGTGGTGCGCTGAAACTGCATGGTGATGTTGCGTTTTTGTTCACCGTCGCCGGCGCAGGCTTCAATCGGATAAAGCTGCTCGCCGTCACGGAAAGGCACCTGAATCCGAAATGTACCCTCAGCCGAAAGGGGCACATCTTCGCTGCCGATGGTGAGACGCGCTTGCGGATCTGTGGCTCCGTAAACAATCAATTCGGCGTCGGCGACAAGCCAGAACGAGCGTGGACGTGCAGGGACACCCCCGAGGCCCGATTCCTGACGGCCGGAGGCCCAAAGGCCCAGTGCTGAGGAGTGCAGTGGAGAAGAGTCGGCCGAGGAATCAAAGGGAGAACTGAATTCGTGGAAGGCCTCGGAGCCGCGACCAAGACGGCGCCAATTGGATGTGGCGCTCTGATAAAGACGTTCGTGCAAGCCGTAGTCGCTGAGTTCAGCTGGATTCGAGTGGCCTGGGGCTTGGGGGAAAGCCGTAGGAGCTGAATCGAGCGTGAAAGGAACAAATTGATCCAGGATCTCTTCGCTCGGGACTAGGGC
>JBEIVL010000029.1:0-24901 GCA_040373885.1 Aphanothece sp. | reverse complement strand
GGTAGAAGTGCAGGCCGATGGCATTGCTGGAAGGGATGACAGCACCGGAGATGATGTTGTTCCCGTACAGGAAAGAACCAGCAACGGGCTCACGGATGCCGTCGATGTCGACGGGGGGTGCCGCGATGAAGGCGACGATGAAGCAGATGGTCGCGGCCAGCAGACAAGGGATCATCAACACACCGAACCAACCGACATAAATGCGGTTATTGGTGGAGGTGACCCATTGGCAGAAGCTATCCCAGCTTCCGGCCCGGCCGCTGCGAATGGCAGTGGTCATGGAGGAGGACAGAAAAGGATCAAGTAAATCCCGCCCCAATCAGACGAACCCAATCAGGGGAGATTGAATCAGATTAAAACGATCGACCCGTACGGGGAGAAAACAACCAAAGCCGGTAGGACTTTGTCCTGAAACTTCATAAACTTTGGTTAAGTCGCGGCCGTCCAGGTTGTCTTGCCGCGCATCTGAACCCAGCCCCTCGCCTCCTGCAAGAACTTCGCCCAATCCAGCTTTTCAGCCTCAGCGGCCCTGGCCACCAGCAGAGGAGCTTCCCGATGGATCAAGGCCAGATCAGGAGCACTGACCCCAGCCGACAAAGCCAGCAGATCGGCCATGGCGTGGCCGACCACCCGCGTGAGATAGGCAGCGCTCAGGGCCTGAAGAGCCCCACCCACGAGCCAGGTGGCTCCATGCAAACGGGCCGCGGTCGCCAAGGCCTGGCCACTCCACTCAACAACGCCAAGGGCCACGGTGGCCTAGGCCAGTTCAAGAGAGGCCGCCCGCCATTGTTCCAATGTCCAGGGGCAAGCCCACAGACGGGCCATGTCCTGACGCATCAGACCGTTGCCGACGGCCAACACCAACAGATCAAGACTGGGAACCGGGGTGATCGCCACCCCCGTCGCCACAACCCACTGGGTCCGCTGCAGCAGCCGCCGCCATTCGCGGCGACGCAGCCGTTCCAGATCAGCCTGCCAGCGGCTGTGGAGCCCTTGGATCGAACGCAGCGGCGTGGCCTGACGCAAGGCCCGGCCTTCGCGTTTCAACCAGTTCGCCAGAGGCTCAAGGGCCTGCTTGAGGTTGGTCGACTCCCCATCCCAGAGAAGCAACCGTTCGCTCTGCAGCGAGGGCCACTGGCTCCCCAATTCCTGGAGTTGAGCCTCAACCCCGTCGGGATCTTGGCATTCGACCAGCAACCAGTGGGGTTGATCGTCGGGGAGAGCCTCCAGCCAACGCAGATCAACGGCCAGAAGGGGTAAACGGAGGTGATAAAGCAAAACATCCGCCTGGACGAAAGGCTCAGGCCACACCCATTCAGCGCTGATCAGGGGCAGGGGCAAGCCCCATTCCAGGCGTAGGGGCAAGGGCCCTCTCAAGACCGACCCAACCAACTCCTGGGACGAGGCGGCCGGTGGCCGGGTGCCCGTGAGGGCCAGCCGCAATTCCGGACGGCTTCGCTCGACCATCAGGGCCTGCAACTCCTGGCGACGAGCATCGATCGGACCGGCCTCAGGGCCCTGAAGCCGTTCAAATTGAACGATCAGCTGCTCACAGCGCTCCTGCCAGCCATCGAGGGTGGAAGGCAGGCGGGAAGGGCGACCGGAACGATCTCTCGACAACCACCACCAGCCTGCGGCCAGGCTTCCAAGGGTGAACAGACTGCCCCCTTCAATCGGGAGCCAATGGGAGACCCCTTCGCTGAGCACCAATCCCCCCCCCAGAAGCAGAACCGGCTGAAGCCAGGGGACACCAGGCAACGAACCGGGACGTTGGCTGAGAGTGGCTAGGAGCTTTGAAGCCACCGATCGGGGCAAGCTGGAGGTGTCACCGAAAGCGGGCGGAGCGGAATCCGAAGCGGTCACGGACGGTGGGCTGGCAAAACGACTGAGCGGGAGGCCCGCCCCAATGAGATGTCTAGCTCAGATGTCAGCGTCGACACCCTGACCGTGGCCATCCAGAACACCGATCCAGAGCCAAATGGCTCATAAGTTGGGCGCCATGATCGCCGTGTGAGCTTCGCCGGTGCCCACCCTGACCCCCATCACCTCCGTCGGTCTTTGGCCCGCCATGGCCGAGCACGGCTCAATCCACCACAGCCAAGGGCAACCCAGGTCCAGGCCAGTCGGTCGTGTCCATCACCTCTTCCCCATGCGGCAGCGGCCATGACAGCACCACCCCTGCTGACACCTCGTATGAAACAACGGGTTGAAGCTCCCATGGCGCTGCTTCAGTCCAGTGACCACTGGCATGGAGGCCTTCCGGTTCTGGTGCTCGATCGCTGTTGGCTTCGACTCGAGGCCATCGCGGTCGAGCAGTTGGCCAACAAGTTGCCTCCCGACACCAGCGGGGAGGCTCCCGAATTGAGTTTTTACAGCCAGCTGATCGCAGCGGGGTATCCGAGTTGGGACGCCCAGCAACGCTGCTGGCACGAATTCGGAGCCGAAGCTTGCCAGCAGGCCCTGCGCCGTTACTGGGAAGCAAAAGATCGTGGTAACCACGGCTGGACCTTTGCCCGTTATCTGCAGCTTCTGGGTGATTACCGCCAACGGTTTCAGCAGCGCCCTCGCCCCCTGCCGTTGCTCGTACTCGCCCGGGCCGACGGAGCCCGCCATGGCGAAAACCATGGGCTGTTCTGGCTGCGTCCGGAAGTGAGCGATAGCAACCGTCCGATGCGGCACACTTGCGCCTGATCGAGACCCAGGTCATGGCCGAAGACAGCACCCCTTCCTATGGCACCCAAGCGGGTGACAGACGCGAAGGGCGGGACAATGCCGGGCGGGGGGGCCGTCAGGCGGGCCCCAGAGAACCAGGCGGGCTGCGCATTCGCCTGAGCGACAACGAAATGAAGGCCGCTCGGGCCCTTCAGGAGGCCTTTGGCCTGCGCTCTCCGGTGGCCGTGCTCGGTTTTGCCCTGCGAACCCTGGCCCAACAACTCGAAGAAGGACAGCTCGACGCCTTGGTGGCCCAGCAACGCAATGAAGGCGCAGGTCGCGTCCGCCCCAGGGGAGACGAAGGTGGCAACGATCGTCGCGAGCGCCGCGAGAGGGGAGATCGGGGTGGCCAACCCCGCCAGGTCCGCATCGATCCCTTCGCCAGGCCCAGCAAACCACCAGCCCCTGAGCCCCCCCCGACCGCTGATGGGGCCGAAGAGGATCTCCCCGGCGCCCCCGACGATGAGGCCCAACCGTTGTTGACCAGCGATGCTGACGGGGTCGAAACCGAGGCGGTCAGCGCTGCAACCGACTCTCCCGCAGCGGAACCGGGTGCAGGCGGGGCTGAAGCATGACCTCCGCGCCCGGTTTCCCCCCGGCACGACCGCGCGTTCTCTCCGGTGTCCAGCCCACAGGCCAATTGCATCTGGGCAACTGGCTTGGGGCAATCCGCAATTGGGTCGAGCTTCAAGAGGATCACGACACCTTTTTTTGTGTTGTCGATCTGCACGCCATCACCGTGCCCCATGACCCTGCCCGTCTGGCGGAGGACACCCTGGCCACAGCCGCCTTGTACCTCGCCTGTGGCATCGACCCCGAACGATCAACGGTGTTCGTTCAGAGCCATGTCAGCGCCCACAGCGAACTCTGCTGGTTGCTGAATTGCGTCACCCCCTTGAACTGGCTCGAACGCATGATCCAGTTCAAGGAAAAAGCGCTCAAGCAGGGAGCCGACGTCTCCGCGGGATTGCTCGACTATCCCGTGCTGATGGCGGCAGACATTCTTCTCTATGACGCGGACCGGGTGCCGGTGGGGGAAGACCAGAAACAACACCTTGAGCTTGCCCGCGACATCGCCCAGCAACGCATCAATGCCCGATTCGCGCCTCGGGATGCCACTGGCGAACCGATCCCCATTCTCAAAGTGCCGTCGCCCCTGATTCTCAAGGAGGGGGCTCGGGTGATGAGCCTCACGGATGGGCGCAACAAAATGAGCAAAAGCGATCCGAATGAGGCCTCCCGCATCGCCCTGCTCGATCCCCCCGAGCTGATTGTGCGCAAGATCAAGCGGGCCAAGACCGATCCGGTGATGGGCCTTGAATTTGGCCATCCCGAGCGGCCTGAGGCCGACAACCTGCTGGGTCTGTATGCGCTCCTGAGCGGAAAAAGTCGCGAAGCCGCCCAGGAGGAATGTGCCTCCATGGGCTGGGGAACCTTCAAACCCCTGCTCGCTGATGCCGTCGTCGCGGCTCTCAAGCCTGTCCAATCCAGGTACCAGGAATGGCGAGAGGATCCAGCGCGTGTGGGAGAAGTCCTCGCCAGGGGCCAGGAAAAAGCCGCTTCCGTAGCCGCTGACACCTTGAATCGGGTCCGCGATGCGCTCGGTTTTCTGCCACCCAGACCGGCCCAGCGCTGAACAATCGGCTTACCTTTGATCAGCCGACCTTATCGATGAGTGCGTACGATGCGGGAATCCTGACTCAGGGGCCCGCTTGCCGGTTCGTACCCTCTCAAGCGTGCGAGATCTCAGGCCTCCCCTGGCTTGCCAAGCCGTCGCCCTCTGGCGGACACCCGCCTGAAATCGCAACCTGCACAGTCCTTTGCTCTTGTCCAGTGCGGCGAAAGGGGGGGTGCCAGGCACGGCTCCCAGCATTCAAGGTCTTGGGGTGATGTTCGACGATCAACGTTTTGCCCTGCCGCCCCCAGATCGACCGCTCCAGTGGAGCTGCCGGCCTGCTCTGCAGCTTGGCCCTGTTGGTGGCATTGCCGATCGGGGCACGCCAACTCCCCAGTACCCCAGCCAGATCTGATGCCAGCCATCTGAGCCTGCGCCGCTCCCCAAGCCAGGGAGGACCTTTCCAAATCACACCGGAGCGGCGAGCCCTGCTCAACACCATCCGGTACGCCGAAGGCACCTGGATCGGTGGCAGTCAAGAGGGCTATCGGATGCTTTTTGGGGGCGGCCGCATCGACCGCCTCGACCGCCATCCGGAAATCGTGGTGAGACTGTCTTATATCAGTGCCGCTGCGGGGGCTTACCAGTTCTTGCCCGAGACCTGGCGGGAAGCGGCCCGGAAACTGGGCCTCCATGACTTTGGCCCCGAGAACCAGGACCAGGCGGCGCTTTACCTGATGCAGAAGCGTGGTGCCTTGGAACACTTCGATCGTCTCGGCCTCAACCGCGAGGTGCTCAACCGGCTCTCCCGCGAGTGGGCCTCCTTGCCAGCTAGCCATGGAAGCAGCTTCTACGGCCAACCGGTCAAGGGAGCGGACGAACTGCAGCAGTTCTATCTGGCCGAACTTCAACGTCAGAAACGCCTCAACTCTGACAATCTCATGGCTGCCTGAAGTCCGCTGTTTTCAGGGTTCGCGGTACACCACTCGACCTCTTTCATCATTGCCGACGTGCAGAAGATCAGCCTCAAGCAGCCGCTGGATCTCCTGGGTGATGGCCGCGCTCGTCTGG
Source organism: Aphanothece sp. (assembly GCA_040373885.1). GTDB lineage: Bacteria > Cyanobacteriota > Cyanobacteriia > PCC-6307 > Cyanobiaceae > Cyanobium. Next base: position 19,503 of record JBEIVL010000029.1, on the reverse strand, counting down.
CCCGGCAAAGCATCGACATCAAGCAGGGCGTCATTGAGGGTGAAGCCCCCCGGTGCTCTCTGACGAGCCAGACGCAACAACTGCTTCTCAAGAGAGGGCAGCACCGGCAGATCGCCTCGAGCTTGCACCTGCTGCAGTAGCAAAGCTTGATTGGCCTCCTCCACCATCCTGGGAATCAGGAACAGATCGACCAACTGGCCCACCCCGCAGAAACCGAAGGTGAGCAGCCAAAGAACGCCGCTGAGGGGTTTGCGGTTGTACATGCGATGCACACCGAAGACACCCACCAGCGAGAGGCACCAGAGGCCATAACTGAGGGCCACGCTGCGGCGCTCGTTGAGGGGATCGAAGCGCAGCGGACCAGAACCGAAGCGAGCCGACAAGGGGGGAAAGGCACTGATTGTCTGGATTCTCCTGCGTAGGATTGCGATTCCCCAGAATCGGATTCCCGTGCCTGCCTCTGTGAGCGCGTCTGTGAGTGCCGGCGTAACCGGCGACGCGCAAGAGGCCGGCAGCACCGCCACAGGCTTCGTGGCCCCGGCACTGGTCCTGCCGAAAACCAGCGAAAGTCCGGCTCTGTTGCGCCTGCGCCATTCGATGAGTCACGTGCTGGCCATGGCGGTGCAGAAACTGTTTCCGAAGGCTCAGGTGACCATCGGCCCCTGGACCGAAAACGGCTTCTACTACGACTTCGACAACCCTGAACCCTTCAGCGAGGCCGATCTCAAGGCGATCAAAAAAGAGATGGTGCGGATCATCGGCAGGAAACTGCCGCTGGAGCGCATCGAGGTGAGCCGCCAGGAGGCGGAGAGCCGGATCCGCCAACAGAACGAGCCCTACAAACTGGAGATCCTGGCGGGGATTCAGGAGCCGATCACCCTCTACACCCTGGGGGATGAGTGGTGGGATCTGTGTGCCGGACCCCATGTGGCCAACACCAGTGAGCTCAACCCCAAGGCCTTCGAGCTCGAGAGTGTGGCCGGGGCGTACTGGCGGGGCGACGAAAAGAACGCCCAGCTGCAACGCATCTATGGCACCGCCTGGGAAACCCCGGAGCAACTGGCTGAATACAAGCGTCGCAAGGAGGAGGCCCTGCGCAGGGACCATCGCCGCATCGGCACGGATCTCGATCTGTTTTCCATTGAGGACGAGGCCGGTGCCGGCCTGGTGTTCTGGCATCCGCGCGGTGCCCGCATGCGGTTGCTGATCGAGGACTACTGGCGCGCAGCACATTTCGAGGACGGCTACGAGCTGCTTTACACCCCCCACGTAGCCGATATTGACCTATGGAAGACCTCTGGCCACCTCGACTTCTACCGGGAGAGCATGTTTGGCCCCATGCAGGTGGATGAGCGCGAGTTCCAGCTCAAGCCCATGAACTGCCCTTTCCATGTATTGACCTATGCAAGCCGGTTGCGCTCGTACCGCGAACTACCCATTCGCTGGGCCGAACTGGGCACCGTCTATCGCTACGAAAGGCCGGGGGTGATGCACGGGCTGATGCGGGTGCGGGGGTTCACCCAGGACGATGCCCATGTCTTCTGCCTGCCCGAGCAGATCGGTGATGAAATCCTGCGGGTCCTCAACCTCACCGAGCGCATCCTTTCCACCTTCGATTTCCGGAACTACGAGATCCACCTCTCCACACGCCCGGATTCCTCGATCGGTGAAGACGCTGTCTGGGATCTGGCAACCCAGGGACTCATCGAAGCCCTGGATCGCAAGGGCTGGGCCTACAAGGTTGACGCAGGGGGCGGTGCCTTTTACGGCCCCAAGATCGACCTGAAGATCGAAGACGCGATCGGTCGTTTGTGGCAGTGCTCCACCATCCAGCTCGACTTCAACCTGCCCGAACGCTTCGATCTCGAATACGTCGCCGCCGATGGCACCCGCCAGCGACCGATCATGATTCACCGCGCCATCTTCGGCTCGCTGGAACGGTTCTTCGGGATCATGACCGAGAACTACGCGGGCGATTTTCCCTTCTGGCTGGCAGCTGAGCAGATCCGTCTGCTCCCCGTCACCGATGACGTCAGGCCCTGGGCTGAAAACCTGCAACGCCAACTGGCCGCGGCCGGCGTGCGCGCCACCGTCGATCGCAGCGGTGACCGGCTGGGCAAACTGATTCGCACCGGCGAACAGCAGAAAATTCCAGTGCTGGCGGTGATCGGAGAACGAGAGGCCGAGGCCAGCGCCGCCAGCCTGCGCAGCCGTCGGGATGGGGACCTGGGCATGGTCACGGCCGAAACGTTGATCCCGGCGGCTGTCGCCGCTAACCAGGCACGCTGCGCCGGGCTCGGCCTCCCTGAGATCGAAGCCACTGCAACGGCGCCAGCCCCTTCAGCATGAGCACCCTGTTGGCCGGCGACATCGGCGGCACCAAGACCCTGCTGAGCCTTTACGCCGCCACCGAACTTGAGTTGCTGGCCCAGGAGCGCTTCGCATCCGCCGACTGGCCCGACCTGGCCCCGATGGTGCTCCATTTTCTCGACCAAAACGACGCGCGCCTACAGCCCCGCCCCGCGGCGGCCTGTTTCGCCGTGGCCGGACCCGTGCTTGGGGGCCAGGCCCAACTCACCAACCTGGCCTGGAGCCTGAATGAGGGGCAGTTGGCCACGGATTGCGCTCTGGAGCGGGTCGCCCTGGTCAACGATTTTGCGGTTCTGATCCATGGTCTACCGCACCTGGGCCCGGGCCAGGTGGCCCAGGTGCGGCAAGGTGAAGCCCTCGCCAGCCAGCCCGTTCTGGTGCTGGGGGCGGGGACCGGCCTGGGGGTGGCGATGGGTCTGCCCACAGCCAACGGTCTACAGGCCCTGGCCAGTGAGGCGGCCCACGGCGAATTCGCCCCCCGCAGCGATGACGAATGGCAGCTGCGCCAATGGCTCCTGGACGATCTGGGCCTGGAGCGCCTCTCGATCGAGCGGGTGGTCAGCGGCACCGGCCTTGGCCATGTGGCCCGCTGGTTGCTGAGCAAAGAACCGGATGCAAGCCTCCATCCCCTGGCGGCACAAGGGCACAGGTGGCGCGAGGGGGAGTCCGGCGACGCCGGCGCTCGCAACGATTTTCCGGCCGCCGTGGCCGAAGCCGCCGCTGCGGGACACCCCCTGGCGGCGAAAGCCCTCGCCCTCTGGCTTGGGGCCTATGGCTCGGTGACCGGCGATCTCGCCCTGGGCTGCCTGGCCCGCGGCGGCATCTGGCTGGCCGGCGGCACCGCGGCCAAGCAGCTGGAGGGATTGCGCTCCTCCCACTTTGTCGAAGCCTTCCTGGCCAAGGGTCGCCTGCGCCCCACCTTGGAGCCGATCCCGATCAGGGCGATCCTCGATCCGGCGATCGGCTCCTTCAGTGCCGCCTGCCGCGCTCGCCAGCTGCTGGCTTGATCGGCCCCGCGCAGCATGCGCGCCAAGGGGATCGGGAAGGCCAGGTGGGAGAGTGGAGGCTGTGATTCGATGCAAATGGCGCGCCCCCAGATCGGCCAGGGGGTGGTGGTGGACGTTCCCGCCACCACGGCGAACCTAGGCCCTGGTTTTGATTGCCTCGGAGCGGCCGTCGACCTCAACAATCGATTCGAACTGCGTTGCCTGGAGGGGGGAAGCGAGCGCTTCGACCTGATCATCGAAGGCAGCGAAGGCAGTCACCTGCGCGGCGGGCCGGACAATCTCATGTATCGCGCCGCCCAGCGGGTTTGGCGGGAGGCCGAACTGGAACCAGTGGGTCTTGAGGCGCGGGTCAGGCTGGCGGTGCCGCCGGCCCGCGGCCTGGGCAGCAGCGCGACGGCGATCGTGGCCGGCTTGATCGGGGCGAATGCCCTGGCCGGGGAGCCCCTCGACACCGAGAAGCTGCTGGAACTGGCGATCGAACTGGAGGGCCACCCCGACAATGTGGTGCCGTCCCTGCTGGGGGGCCTGTGTCTGACAGCCCGCACCAGTGCCCCGTCCTGGCGGGTGATCCGCTGTGGCTGGGATCCCTCGGTGCAGCTGGTGGTGGCGATCCCCTCGATTCGGCTCAGCACCAGCGAGGCGCGACGGGCCATGCCCCGCAGCATTCCGATCAGCGACGCGGTGCTCAACCTGGGCTGTCTCACCCTGCTGCTGCAGGGTCTGCGCACGGGCGATGGCGACCTGATTCGCGACGGCATGCACGACCGCATCCACGAGCCCTACCGCTGGGGGCTAATCCAGGGCGGTCGCAGCGTACGGGAGGCGGCCCTTGAGGCCGGTGCCTGGGGTTGTGTGATCAGTGGCGCCGGACCGACCCTTCTGGCCCTCTGCTCGGCTGAGACGGCCGTCGGGGTGGGGGACGCCATGGTGTCCGCCTGGGAAGCGGAAGGGGTCAGCAGCCATCGGGCTGTCCTGACCCTGCAACAGCGGGGCAGCACCTGGACCGAACTGCAGGAGCCCATCCGTGCCGGCGTCCGTCGCTGATCGCGACCAACGGCCCGCTTGCGGGCCCCTTGCCCATGAGTAGATAGGCTCACGAGCCTGATGGGCCCAGGGAGCCCGCTTCGACGTTCTCCCTGAGGCTCCAGCCGGTCGGTCCCCGTGCCGGCATTCCTTTAACCCGCACTCGCCCTGATGGACGTCATCCTTGCCCTGGCGGCCGCGTCCAACGGACCCCTCCCCCTGAGCCCAGAGGTGGCGAGCCAGGTGAGAGCCTTTCCCTGGCTGAGCCTGATTGTGCTCCTGCCCGCCGGTGCGGCCCTCTTGATGCCCCTGCTGCCCGGTGACAGCGATGATCCCCGGGCGCCGCGGGCCCTGGCCCTTGGCACCCTGCTGGTGGATCTGGCCCTGATGCTCTGGGTCTTCTCGCGCCATTTCGATGGCTCCCTCAGCGGTCTGCAGCTGGTGGAGCGGGTGAGTTGGGTGCCGATCCTGCACCTGGAATGGTCCCTGGGGGCTGACGGACTCTCGGCGCCCCTGGTCGTGCTCAGTGGTCTTGTCACCTTGTTGGCGGTGGCGGCGAGCTGGTCGATCAAGAGCAAGACGCGCCTTTATTTCGGTCTGCTGCTGCTGCAGGCGGCCGCCCAGGGCCTGGTGTTTTTGTCCCAGGACTTTTTGTTGTTCTTCCTGGCCTGGGAACTGGAACTGGTTCCGGTGTACCTGCTGATCGCCATCTGGGGTGGTCCCCAACGCCAGTACGCCGCGACCAAATTCATCCTCTACACCGCAACCGCCTCCCTGCTGATTCTGGTCAGCGGCCTGGCCATCGCCCTTTCAGGGGACACCTTCACCCTCAATCTCAGCGAGTTGGCCGCCCGTTCCCCAGGGGGCACCTTCGGCCTGCTTTGTTATCTGGGCTTTCTGATCGGCTTTGGGGTCAAATTACCGATCTTTCCGCTCCACACGTGGCTCCCCGATGCCCATGGAGAGGCCAACGCCCCGGTCTCGATGCTGCTGGCAGGGGTCCTGCTGAAGATGGGGGGATACGCCCTACTGCGCTTCAATGTGCAGATATTGCCCCAGGTCCATCAGATCCTGGCGCCAGCTCTGATCGTGCTTGGAATTGTCAATATCATCTGGGGGGCTCTCAACGCCTTTGCCCAGGACAATGTCAAACGGCGCATCGCCTGCAGCTCGGTGAGCCACATGGGCTTTGTGCTGCTGGGGATCGGCGCGATCGACGCCCTCGGCATGAGCGGAGCCATGCTGCAGATGATCAGCCATGGGCTGATTGCCGCGGCCATGTTCTTCATCACCGGCGTCTTCTACGAGCGCACCAAGACGCTCTCGATCCCCAACATGGGCGGCCTGGCGAAGGTGCTGCCCATCACCTTCGCCTTCTTTCTCGCCAGTTCGCTGGCCTCCCTGGCCCTGCCGGGGATGAGCGGTTTCATCAGTGAAATCACCGTGTTTCTGGGCGTCACCTCCAACAACGACTTCACCGTTCCCTTCCGGGTGATCACGGTGGTCCTGGCTGCCATCGGTCTGGTCTTGACGCCTGTCTATCTGCTTTCTCTCTGCCGCAGAGTCTTCTTCGGCCCCCGCATACCGGCCCTGGCGGTGGTAGGCGACATGAGCCCCAGGGAACTGTTGATTGGCCTCAGCCTGCTGGTGCCCACCCTGGTGATTGGCTTCTGGCCCAGGGTGGCGATCGATCTCTATGAAGCCAGCACCAATGCCCTGGCCAACGAAGTCGCCAACCAAGGCCAAGTGGCGCTCGCGAGCCTCACCGGGCTCGGCTGACACCTTGCCGGTGCCCGGTGATCCGACCTGCCAGCCGCCACGGCGTTGATTCGCCTGAGCTGGAATAGATCTCACTCCTCCCTTCCCCCCCATGCTGACCCCCCTCGAACGTCCCGCCCTGTTGGCCGGTGAGGGCCTGCCCGCGTTCGAGGCCATCACCCCGGATCAGGTCAACCGACACATTCCCGAGTTACTGACCCAACTCGAGGCGGATCTGGACCAGCTGGAGGCAACTCTGGCCCTCTCGCTGGCGCAGAACCGCCCCCTGGGCTGGCAAGAAGTCATGGACCCCCTCCATCGCCTCGGCGAGCGGCTGCGCTGGAGTTGGGGGGTGGTGAGCCACCTCAACGGGGTGTGCAACAGCCCAGAACTGCGCGAGGCCCATGCGGGTCAGCAGCCGGCGGTGGTGGCCTTCGGCAACCGGGCGGGCCAGAGCCGCACGATCCATGCGGCTCTGCGGGCCCTGGAGCGGCAGGGCGGCTGGGATGGGACCCAACAGCGCATCCTGGCGGCCGAATTGCGGGACATGGATCTGCGCGGTGTCGGCCTCGAAGGCGAGGTGCAGGACGCCTTCAATGCCAGCAACCAGGAGCTCGCCGAATTGGCCACCCGCTTCGGCAACAACGTCCTCGACGCCACCAACGGGTGGACCCTCCTGCTGAAAAGCGAAGACGAGGTGTCTGGGCTGCCCGAGAGCCTGCGGCAACTGCTGGCCCAGGCGGCCAGCGAAGCCGGCCACACCCGGGTGGATGGGTCCGCTCCTACGGCCGACTCCGGCCCCTGGTTGCTGGGCCTGGACATGCCCCGTTTCGGTCCCTTTCTGCAATACGGTCGCCATCGGGGCCTGCGGGAGCGGGCCTATAAGGCCCATGTCAGCCGGGCCTCAGGCGAGGAGGGAGGCAACTGGCCCCTGATCGAACGGATCCTCAGCCTGCGTTTGGCCCAGGCCAGGCGCCTGGGTTACACCAACTGGGCCGAAGTCAGCCTGGCTTCGAAAATGGCGGGTTCGGTCGCGGAGGTGGAGGCGCTGCTCGAAGATCTGAGGGTTGCCGCCCTGCCCGCCGCCGAACGGGAATTAGAAGAGCTGCGCCAATGTGCCGCCCGATCTGGAGCACCAGAGGCCGCCGATCTCAAACCCTGGGATGTGAGTTTCTGGGCCGAAGCGCGACGCCGTGAACTCTTCGAACTCGACAGTGAGGCCCTGCGGCCCTGGTTCCCCCTGCCCCAAGTGCTGAACGGCCTTTTCGACCTGTGCGATCGCCTCTTTGCGATCAGGATTGAAGCCGCCGACGGCGAAGCCCCCCTCTGGCATCCGGAGGTGCGTTTCTTCCGGGTGCTCGATCAGGGCAGTGGCCAAGCGCTGGCCGCCTTCTACCTGGACCCCTACAGCCGTCCCGGCAGCAAGCGAGGCGGGGCCTGGATGGATGAGTGCCTGGTGCGCCAAAGCAAGACTGACGGCACGCCTGTGTTGCCGGTGGCCTACCTGGTGTGCAACCAGAGCCCTCCGGTGGGGGAAACCCCCAGCCTGATGACCTTCCAAGAAGTGGAGACCCTGTTCCACGAATTCGGCCACGGCCTGCAGCACATGCTCACCACCGTGGAGCGTCCCCAGGCGGCCGGCATCAACAACGTGGAATGGGATGCGGTGGAATTGCCCAGCCAATTCATGGAGAACTGGTGCTACGACCGGGCCACCCTGCTGGGCATGGCGCGGCACTGGCAAACGGGAGAACCATTGCCCGAAAGCGAGTTTGCCAAGCTTCAGGCGGCCCGCACCTTCATGGGTGGTGCCGCCACCCTGCGTCAGGTCCATTTCGCCCTCACCGACCTCAGGCTCCACAGCCAATGGACACCCGAGTGCGGCGTGACCCCGGAGCAATTACGCCGCCAGATCGCCCAAACCACAACGGTGCTGGAGCCGATTGAGGAAGATGCCTTCTTGTGTAGCTTTGGCCATATCTTTGCCGGCGGCTACTCGGCGGGCTACTACTCCTACAAATGGGCTGAAGTGCTGAGTGCTGATGCCTTCAGCGCCTTTGAGGAGGCCGGTCTCGACAACGATGCACTGGTGCGCTCAACGGGCCGCCGCTTCCGCGACACCGTTCTGAGCCTCGGAGGCAGCCGCCACCCCTCAGAGGTCTTTGAAAGCTTCCGGGGCCGTACTCCCTCGGCGGCGGCACTGATTCGCCACAGCGGCCTGGAGGCCAAGAACGAGCCGCCGATGGCCGTACCGGCCGCTGCCGCGTCCTGAACCTGGGGCAGGCACCATGCGACGCCAGGGAGTGGAACTGGAGGGCCTTGAGTACGGCAATGCCTGGCAGCTGCGCTCCCCCGACCAGCCCCACAGCAACTGGATCATCGGCGATCACCCGGCGATCCCGAAGCACTCCCTGCGGTTTGTGCCCCACAGTGGGCTCAACGCTGGCCCGGACGCGCCCGCCCTGCTGGAGAACCTCTGTGTGAAGTGGTTTGAGCATCAGCCGGACGACAACCCTGCCTGGGGCCAGGCCAAACCCCCCAGCCAGGGCCGCACCCTCTCGCTGTTGGCCGGGGAGGGGGAGTTCGAGCTGCGGTTCCGCCGGGGACCCGAGGAGCTGGTGCTTGTGTTGGATGTTCCAGGCGATTACGCCCTCTGGGGCGAGGGATTGGAGCACTGCTGGCGCCCCCTGCGACCCTCCCCCCTGCTGACCCTGCGCTGGCAGCCGGCCCAGGCAGAGCCACAGCGGCCATGAATATTCTCTGCATCCACCAGAATTTTCCGGGCCAATACCGCCACTTGGCCCAGGCGCTGCGCGAGCGAGGCGACAAGGTGGTGGCCATCGGGGGGCCAACGGCCCAGCCGAGCGATGGCATCCCCCTGCACCGCTATGACGCCTGCCCGGCCGCAGGGGTGCCCGCCTGTCACCCATGGGCGGCAGACCTGCAGACCAAGTGTTTCCGGGCCCAGGCGGTAGCTGAAACGGTGGAACGGCTCCTCAAGGCCAATGCCATGCCCCGGCCCGATCTGGTGCTGGGCCATCCCGGCTGGGGCGAACTGCTGGCCATCAAGGACGTCCTGCCCGATGTGCCCGTGCTGCACTACCTCGAGCTGATTTATCTGCTGGAAGGGGGTGACGTGGGCTTTGATCCGGAGGTGGACCTGGCGGGATGGCGCGACCGCAGCCGACTGCGACTGCGCCGCCTTCCCCAGCTGCTGGCCTTCCATGACCTGGATTGGGCCCTTTCTCCCACCCATTGGCAAGCCTCAACGGCACCCGCCGTCTTCGCCGATCGCATCAGCGTCATCCATGACGGCATCGCCACCGACAGCATCCGCCCCCGGTCGGGGGCCCGCCTGCAACTCAACAAAGCCGGTCTCAGCTTCGCTGCCGGCGATGAAGTGGTCACCTTCGTGGCCCGCCAGCTGGAGCCCTACCGGGGCTTCCACCGTTTCTTGCGCATGTTGCCGCTGCTGCAGGCCCTCCGCCCCCGCGCCCACGTGATTCTGGTCGGTGGCGATGGAGTGGCCTACGGCCAGCCCCCTCCGGGGGGGGGAACCTGGCGCGAAACCCTGCTGCGCGAGCTGGGCGACCGCCTCGATCACAGCCGCATCCATTTTGTTGGCCGCATCCCCCACCCACTGCTGCACGACCTGTTCCGCGTCAGCGCCTGCCACGTGTATCTGACAGTGCCCTTCGTGCTGAGCTGGAGCCTGCTTGAGGCCATGAGCTGCGGAGCGGTGGTGGTGGGCTCGGCCACGGCGCCGGTGCAGGAGGTGATCGAATCCGGCGTCAATGGCCTGCTGGTGGATTACTTCGACGCCGAGGCCCTGGCCGCCAGCATCGCCGCGGTGCTGGCCGATCCAGCCGCCCATCGTCCCCTCGGGGTGGCAGCGCGGGCCAGCGTCGTGGAGCGCTACGACTTGACGCGGGTCTGCCTGCCGCAGCAGCTCAAGTTGGTGGATGCGGTGGCCACCAGGCAACGGCCCTGAACAGCTTGCGAAAGCCCGGCCAAACCCCAGCACCGACCTTCGCCATCAAGGCGTGGACGGGGGAGTGTCGGGCAGCGACCTGGCGGCCGATCCGGGTGATCCAGGGCATCCCTTGGAGGGCTCGGAACAACCGGAACCAGCTCGGAACAACCCAACCTCGACACGAACAGGCGTGAAACGCGGGCAACCAGCCCAGTCCCCCCTGGCTTTGGCCCAACTGCCTTGGTGGCAAACCGGGAGATGCTGTTGTTTCAGTCAACCCCTAAAGGGCCACCCCATCGCCATCAAACAGGCGCCAGCCGGAGCGATCGACCTCCAGATTCACCTCCTGATCGAGATGGACCTGCTGCTCCGGCGGCACCCGAACCAACACAAGATGCTGGCCCGCCTCCAGACGGCAGGTGATCAACTGCTCGTTGCCCAGGGCCTCCAGATGGCAGATCCGGGCGGCCAGCGTGGAGGCACTGGCCGTGGCCAGCCGCAGGTGTTCGGGCCTCAGCCCGGCGGTGAGCGCTTGCCCAGAGCGGCCCGCCAGAGGGGCGGCCTGGGCTGGATCCAGCGGCAGGCGCCGATCCGCCAGGGCGACCTGATCGGGACCGGCAACGATCACGGGCAAAAGGTTCATCGGCGGGCTGCCGATGAACTGAGCCACAAAAAGGTTGGCGGGCTGGCGGTAAAGCTGCATCGGTGTTCCCAATTGTTGCAGTCGTCCCTGGTTCAGCACAGCGATGCGGTGGCCCATGGTCATCGCCTCCACCTGATCGTGGGTGACATAAAGCGTGGTGGTGCCGAGGCGACGTTGCAACTCGACGATCTGGGCCCGGGTGCCGTTGCGCAACTTGGCGTCGAGGTTGCTGAGGGGTTCATCCATCAGAAACACCGCAGGCTGGCGGGCAATCGCCCGCCCCAGGGCCACCCGCTGCTTCTGCCCCCCCGAGAGTTCCTTCGGCAGCCGATCCAGCAACCCATCCAGTTCCAGCAAACCAGCCACCTCGGCGACCCGCTCCTCGATGCGGCGCTCGCGGCTCGAAGGCACCCGCAAACCCGCAGGCCAAGCCCTAGTCCCTTGATGCAGTGAATCCTGGAGTTGCTGGGACAGGGAGCGGGGCCGACTGCGGCGCAGCCCGAAGCCGATGTTGTCCCGCACACTGAGATGGGGATAGAGGGCATAGCTCTGGAACACCATCGCCACATCCCGTTGGGAGGGGGGTAGACCGACCACCGGGCGCCCGCCGACGCTGATCGACCCATGGGTGGGGGTCTCCAGGCCGGCCAGAAGCCGCAGCAGAGTGCTTTTACCGCAGCCTGAAGGCCCCACCAGGACCAGGAACTCGCCATCGGCCACGGCAAGATCAAGATCGCGCAGCACGGTGACTGGCCCTGCGCCCCGGCGGGGGGGGTAGATCTTGCTGACCCCCTGGAAGCGAACCTCGGCCAATCCGGCGCTGCGACGGGCGGATCTTAGGGTTAAGCCCTGGGCCTGGGGCATCGTCAGCCGTGCAGTTCATCGATCAAGCACGGATCGCCGTGCGCGCCGGCCGCGGCGGCGACGGCATCATGGCTTTCCGCCGTGAGAAATATGTGCCAGCCGGAGGTCCCTCCGGCGGCGATGGAGGACGGGGCGGCGATGTGCTGCTGGAGGCCGATGCCAACCTTCAGACCCTGCTGGATTTCCATTACCGGCGCCTGTTTGCCGCCGACGATGGCGCCAAGGGCGGTGCGAATCGCTGCACCGGATCCAGCGGCCATCCCCTGGTGATCAAGGTGCCCTGTGGCACGGAGGTTCGCGATGCCCGCACCACGATCCTGCTGGGCGATCTCACCAGCCCCGGTCAGACCCTGCTGGTGGCCGCGGGGGGCCGGGGGGGCTTGGGCAATGCCCACTACCTGAGCAACCGCAACAGGGCCCCGGAAAAATTCACCGAGGGCAAGGAGGGCGAATCCTGGCTGTTGCAACTCGAACTCAAACTCCTGGCGGAGGTGGGCATCATTGGCTTACCGAATGCCGGCAAGAGCACCCTGATTGCCGTGCTTTCCGCCGCCAGACCCAAGATTGCCGATTACCCCCTTCACCACCTTGGTGCCCAACCTGGGGGTGGTGCGGCGCCCCAGTGGCGATGGCACCGTCTTCGCCGATATTCCTGGATTGATTGCAGGCGCTTCACGGGGGGCTGGGCTGGGCCACGCCTTCCTGCGCCACATCGAGCGAACCCGTATTCTCATTCACCTGCTGGATGCAGGCAGCGAAGACGTGGTGGCCGATCTGAACGTGGTCGAAGCGGAACTCAAGGCCTATGGCCATGGTCTGGAGGGTCGCCCCCGCCTGGTGGTGCTCAACAAAATTGATGTGGTGCCCGCCGATGAACTGGAGGAGCTGGCAACAGCCGTCGCTGACCATTGCGGAGGCCGTCGGCCCCTGTTGATTTCAGCCGCCACATCGAAGGGTCTCGATGCGCTGCTGGCCGAAGTCTGGAGCCAACTCAAACAAAAAAACGAGGAAGAACGTGCCAGCGGCAGTGCTTTCTCGTCATTGATTGGTGACACTCAATTGGTGCGGGCAAGACAATCTGTGGCTGCGAGTCAATCGTTGGGCCAGAGTCAAGCGATGGATGTGACTCAACCAGAGGTCGAGATTCAATCGTCGTAGACGCGGCACTCGGGGGCTTCGGGGTTGAGATCGCAGTACACCTCGAGGGGCGTGGGATCGTGGCTGTCTTCGGGATGGTGCTCTTTGTATTCCTTCAGGCCCTTGAGCTCTTCTTCGAGGTGGCGCACCTTGCCCATATTGCCTTCGGCCTTGGCGGCCTCGATCTCCACCTGATCCTTCTGGATGTGGTCGTCGATGCTTTTCATGACGTCGCCGGCCTGCAGGAACCGGAATTCGGCATGCCCACCATACGGGTGGCATGCCCTTGAGGTGGCCCTGGCGCGGCTCTTGTGCGCTGGCCCTGATCAAAAGCCAGGCTGCAGCCCGCCATCAGGTCGTCTCAACCGGCCAGCTCACTCAACTCCAGCCAGCGTTCCTCGGCGCTGGCGATTCGCTCCAACAGTTCGGCCAGTTCGCGGCTGAGGGCCTCCAGTTCGCCGTAATCCCCACCCACCGGCAGGGCCATCTGGCTTTCGAGACGCTGGCGCCTTTCCTCCCACTGCGGCAGATTGCGCTCGATGTCCGCCAGCTCCCGCGTTTCGCCGAAGCTGCGGCGACGATTCTTCAAGGGGGCGGCCCTGCTCTGGGCTGGTGAGGCGAGCGGATCAGGGCTTCCAGCGGGCACAGAGCCGGGGGACATGGCCGGGGAGACTGCCGCCTGGGCCTGCTGATGCTCGAGGTAGGCGCTGTAGTTGCCCTCAAAACGCTTCAGGTGGCCCGCTTCAAAACAGAACAGCCGATCAACGGTGCGATCCAAGAACCATCGGTCGTGGGAAACAACCACCACGCAGCCGAGAAAGTCCTCAAGGAAGTCCTCCAGCACCGTCAAAGTGGCCACATCCAGATCGTTGGTCGGCTCATCGAGCAACAGAACATTGGGTGCGCTGATCAGCAGCCGACACAGATGCAGCCGGCGCCGCTCTCCCCCGGAGAGGCGGGCCACGGGCTGGTGCTGCTGGGCGGGGGGAAACAGAAAGCGTTCGAGCAGCTGGGAAGCGCTGATCTCAACTCCATCCACTTCGACGCGACTGGCCTCCTCCTGCACCACGTCAATCACCTTGCGCTCGGCCCCTCGCCCGCTATCGCCGGGCCGCAGGGCCGCGCTGTGCTGATCGAAATAGGCGAGCCGAACGGTGGAGCCCAGCTCCAGCCGACCGTGACTGGGGGCCAGACGGCCGGCGATGGCATCCAACAAGCTGGATTTGCCAACGCCATTGGGGCCGATGATGCCTACCCGGTCCTCGGGCCCGAAGTCATGGCTGAAATCGGCCAATAACGTGCGTTCACCGATGCTGATGGCAAGGTCTTCGGCTTCGATGGCCCGCTTGCCGAGCCGACGGGCTGTCGAACCCATCTGCAGTGCGGCCTTGGCCTGACGCACGGGCTGCTCCCGCATGGCTTCGATGCGTTGCAGACGGGCTTTCTGTTTGGTGCTGCGCGCCTTGGGACCCTGCCGCAGCCAGGCCAGTTCACGCCGCAGACTGCCTTTGAAACGGGCCGCCCCCGCCTGCTCCGCCTCCTCCTCCTCGGCGCGGCGGGCCAGATAGGTGGCGTAATTGCCCTCGTAGCGGCGGGCCTCTCCCCCCTCCACCGCCACAATTCGGCGCGTCACCCGATCGAGCAGATAGCGATCGTGGGTGACGAGCACCAGGGCGCCCCGAAAACGATCCAGCCAGCCCTGCAACCACTCCACCCCATCGGCATCGAGGTGGTTGGTGGGCTCATCGAGAAGCAACACATCGGGCTCGGCCACCAGGGCAGCGGCCAAGGCGACGCGGCGACGATTGCCGCCCGAGAGATCGCCCACCAATTGCTGGGGGTCCTCCAGACCCACCCTGGCGAGAACCTCCTGGCAGCGGCGTTCCAGGGTCCAAGCCTCAGCCGCTTCCAGGCCTTCATGCAGACGATTGAGGCGAGATTGCAGGACCGCATCGGCGGGAGCCTCGGCCAGGGCCTGGCTGAGTTGCTGGTGCTCCTCCAGCAGGGCCAGGGTCTCGGCGCAGCCGGAGCGGACCTGCTCGATCACGGTGTTACCGGCATCGAGAACCGGATCCTGATCGAGCCGCACCACCTTGAGCCGGGGTGAACAGCGGCGCATACCGCGATCGAGGGGCTCGACGCCGGCGAGAACGCGCAGCAAGGTGCTCTTGCCAGCGCCATTGGGGCCAATCAGGCCGAGGCGCTCGCGCTCGCCCACATGCAGATTCAGGTCGGCGAACAGCACGCGCAGGCCAAAATCCTTACCGGCGCCCTCAAGAGAAATCAAGCTCACGAGAAGGGAACCGCGCTTTGGGATTCGCCGCGGCGCTGACGTTCGAGATGCTCAAACACGCTCTTGTCGCCGACATCGGCGGCGGCGGACATCGGGAACTTGCGCAGTCCGAGCAGCAACAGCAAGCCTGCCTGCAGGGCCAGAAGACGAATCGTCAGTTCGGGGCTCAGCAAGCCCGTCAACCGGCCCAGCAGGGCGAGGGGCAGCAGCAGGGTGACCCCAATCGCCTCCGGCCGCTGAAAACAGAAGAACTCCTTGAAGCCCACCCCGGCCAGGGCGGCAAAGAAGGGGCCCACCGCCAGAATCCAGAGGGGCTCCCGGGCAAGAACGGGCAACATCTGGTCCGCTCCGACCCGCCAGGCCAACAGCAGGCCCCCCAGGCAACCGAGCAGCCAGAAGAGCTTGAGGGCCAGGTGCAGGGGCCGCAGATAGATGTGAATCCGCAGCAGGGCCAGGCCCAGGCCCGCCGCCATCAGCAGCAGCCAGGGCCAGGCCAGGGCGGGTCCCCAGCGTTGCCACTGCAGCAACAAGGCCAGTTCGGCAAGGGCGACAGCGCAGAGGGCGAGGCGATAGGTGAAGACCTCACGCTGATCGCGCTGAGTGATCGTGAACTCCCCGAACATGCCCTGGTGAACCGATTCCCCGCCCGGCGTCTGGGCAGCCGCGGGATCCGGGGCACTGGACGCATCGTCAGGAGAGCTGCTCATGGAAGGGCCGGAGGTTGGGCTTGCACCAGTGTGCTCAGGTCGGGGCCCGCCGGAACGATGCCTGAGGGATGCAGCGGAAACAAGGCTCCGAAATAGTCGCGGCGCCAATGATCGCTGGCGCAGGTGGCCGCCACCCCCGGCAGGCCATAAAACCTCGAGCGCCAGCGCCAAAGGGCCGGAAACTGCCAGAGGGGCCTGCGACTGCAGCCGAAGAGGGGCGCGTAGACCATTTCAAAACGAATCAGCGTGGGGAAAAGCACCACATCGGCCAGCGAGGGTTGGGGTGTTCCGGCCAACCAGGGGCCATCCCAGGCATCGCTGGCGGTCGATGGTTCGGCTTCGGCAACGGCCAAGGCCCGATCGGCGTCCTCAAGGCAACGAAACAGGGCAACCTCCGCCTCGTCGTAGGCGGTTTGGGTGCGCGCGAAACCACAACGATAGACACCATCGTTGACCTCGCCCTGGAGCCGCGTGCGCCACGCCTCGATCGCATCACGGTGGCGCTCGGGAGCCAGATCCGGCCCGGAGGCGTCCGGCCAGGCATTCAAGAATTCGATCAGCCTGGCGCTCTCGCTCAACACGATCGTCTGCTCCGAGCGCCCATACAACGCCGGCACCGTGGCGCGGGTTCTGGAGGGGGCGCCACTGCGTCGGTAAAGATCCTGCAAGGTGAGACAGCTCTCAAAGGGCTGGGGAAAACGCCATCGGCCAGCCTTGGGGTCGGGTTCCACCACTTGCAGATCGACCCAGGGCGCCAGACCCCGCAGGGTCCAGGTGAGCCAGGCGCGATGGGCCCAGGGACAGCTGCGACCCACGATCAAAACATGGCCGCCCGGTTGCCCGCACGCCGCCGAATGGGGGGGCACGGCGGCAAACACCGGGGCGGGGCGGACATAACGCCCCTGGGCATCGGCCGGACCCAGGCCCGTCATCAGTTGAATCCATTGGCAGTGCCAGACGTGGCGGACACCACGAACAAGGGCAGCCGGGGGGGCCATGGCCAAGGTTCAAGTCAGGATTGACTCTGGGCCAACGCCAGGTCCCGAGGATGGTGCCAACCCTGGCTGTGAATCGCCGCAGCCAGGGGCCATCGCTCGACTGGGCGATCCCTGGCTGCCCTCGTTGGCGCCGAAAACAGCTCCACGCAATTCAATCAAACTGCAAGAAGGCTGAGGACCTGCGATGGGCAACGACCAAGGTCAACACCAGGGGCGGGTCATGGTGGTGGGGGGAACCCACGGCAATGAGCGCAATGGCCTCTGGCTGATTGACCAATGGCGCCAGCAGCCGAACCAACTGGACCGCCATGGGCTTGGCCTCGAATGGGTGATTGGCAATCCGCTGGCAGCCCAGCAAAATCGCCGTTACCTGGACCGTGATCTGAACCGCAGCTTCAAAGCCGACCTACTCGCCGATGCGAGCATGCGGGAATGGGAAGTACTGCGGGCCCGTGAGCTGTTGGCCCTGCATGGGCCTGAAGGCAGCGAACCCGCTCTGGTGGTAATCGATTTGCACAGCACCACGGCCGCCATGGGCAACAGTCTGGTGCTGTACAACCGCCTGCCGGCAACCCTGGCGCTGGCGGCGGCCATGCAACGGCAACTGGGCCTGCCGGTTTATCTGCACGAAAGCGATCCTTTCCAGAATGGCTACCTGGGATTGTGCTGGCCCTGTGCCCTGGTGATCGAGGTGGGCCCCGTGGCCCAGGGTCTGGTGAGTGCTGCCATCTGCCGGCAAACCCGGATCGCTGTCGAAACAGCCCTGGAGATCCTGGCCCATGCCCATGAGGGCAAGGTGTCCCTGGGTAGCGAATTGCTCATCCACAGCCATCAGCGCAGCATCGACCTGCCCCGCCACGACGACGGCTCAGCGGCGGGCCTGGTCCATCCCTGGCTTCAGAATCGGGACTGGCAGCCCCTCACCAGTGGCGATCCACTGTTTCTGGGGGTCGATGGAACGACGATCCCCTTCAATCCCGAGCTCTCAGGCCCCGATGGCGAGGAAGCCAACGAGACCCTCTGGCCCGTGTTCATCAACGAGGCCGCCTATGGCGAAAAGGGCATCGCCCTGAGCCTCACCCGGCGTGAAATTCTCAAGGTGGCGCCAAGCTGGGCCCCCAGCCTGATTGAACTGGCCAGTCGACTCCAAATGCATTCATTCTGAGTCCTCCGGGACTGGAGGTTGAACCAGCACTCGTTTGGGTTGAGCCGGTTCAACCGCCTTTGGGTTCAACCGCAAACCAGGGTGGCTTGTTCCTTCGTGCAGGGGAGATTGGTGGTGCTGCCATCAGCCCAATAGATGCGCAGCCTGTCGTCCTCGCTGCCGCTGCGCAGGGTGAGGGACTTGATCACACCCGCCGGTGGCTTGCCGGAGCGATCGGCGCCGTCATGGCGCTGACGTTCCCGGTTGAGGCGCTGCTCCATCTGCTGCAGGCGCAGCTCGAGGCGATCGAGTCGCTCCGCCTGGGCGGCGGTTTTGGTTTGGCAACCTCCTAGCAGCAACGCCAGGGCCAGCAGGCAGGCCGAGACCGGAAAGCCCTTGAAGCCAGGCCGGCCTATGAAAACCGGAAAGCCGGTCAAGACCGGAAAACCATTGAAGGCCATACGACGCGCGATGCCTGGCCGACGCGGCTGGACCAACGATCGCTGTCTGGGCGTCCGCAGAGGCGGCTGGTGCAGGGACAACACGAGCACAGCAACTCAACGTCTCTTAGCGCCCTTGCAGGGACGGGGCCAGCAGGGAAAGCCGACCGGTGAATGTCAGGCCCGCAGGAGCCGCCGCCGCCCCCTTCACAAACTTTCTTCATGAACCCCCTTCACAGTTGCCGCAATGTTCCGTTACACTCCAACTCGACGGGGTGCTTCGCCCCGTTCTTCCATCCGTCCGGTGCCCTCTCCGCTTTGCGGACGGTGCCAACGACACACCCATTGATCTCATGACCGCCACAATCCAACAGCGCTCCGGCGCCTCGGCGTGGAATCAGTTCTGCGATTGGGTCACCTCCACCAACAACCGTCTCTATGTCGGTTGGTTTGGTGTGCTGATGATCCCCACGCTGCTGGCCGCGACCATCTGCTTCATCGTCGCCTTCATCGCGGCACCCCCCGTCGACATCGACGGCATCCGTGAGCCCGTCGCTGGCTCCCTGATGTACGGCAACAACATCATTTCTGGTGCTGTTGTTCCCTCCAGCAACGCCATCGGCCTGCACTTCTACCCCATCTGGGAAGCTGCCAGTCTCGATGAGTGGCTCTACAACGGTGGTCCCTACCAGCTGGTGGTCTTCCACTTCCTGATCGGCGTCTTCTGCTACATGGGTCGCGAGTGGGAACTCTCCTACCGCCTCGGCATGCGCCCCTGGATCTGCGTGGCCTACAGCGCCCCCGTCGCTGCTGCCACCGCCGTGTTCCTGATCTACCCCTTCGGTCAAGGTTCCTTCTCCGATGGCATGCCCCTCGGCATCTCCGGCACCTTCAACTACATGTTGGTGTTCCAAGCCGAGCACAACATCCTGATGCACCCCTTCCACATGCTGGGTGTGGCCGGTGTTTTCGGTGGCAGCTTGTTCTCCGCCATGCACGGCTCCCTGGTGACCAGCTCCTTGGTGCGTGAAACCACCGAAGCTGAATCCCAGAACTACGGTTACAAGTTCGGCCAAGAAGAAGAGACCTACAACATCGTTGCAGCCCACGGCTACTTCGGTCGTCTCATCTTCCAATACGCCTCCT
>JBEIVL010000053.1:0-8522 GCA_040373885.1 Aphanothece sp. | reverse complement strand
CAACCCACCCCCACCCAGGATGCAGCGGCACTTCAGACCCTCCTTGGCAATCCGGCCGTGCTCACCACGGGCTTGCCCCTGGTGCTGGATGACTTGGGTGGAGGCGTGACGGACTATCTCCCCCTCCCCAACGGCGCCTACCCCAACCCCACGGGACCCCTGGTCAACCAGATCGCCAATGCCGATGGCGCCAACCAACTGCTGAGCCCCATCGATGGCAGTGTGATCACCGTTGATGTGCTGGGCAATCCCCGCACCCGCAATGGTCTACGCAACATCGGCGCCCTGCAGTTCGCCCCGGTTCCGGGCCCCCTGCCCCTGGCCGGTGCGGCGGCGGCCCTGGGCTGGAGCCGCCGGCTGCGGCGTCGCCTCGCCAATCGCTGAAGAATCCACATCCAGCGGGCCTGGGTTGGAGCCGCACAGGCAGGGTCGCTTTGCCGGTTCAATCGTCGAGATGTTGCTTCAGGGCCTTGTGCAGGCTCTGTTCGTTGGCGCAGGGCATCCACATGTCTCCCAACGGATAGGCGCCCTGGCAATGGAGCTCTGCGGCCCGTTGTTCGGCTGCTGCTTTGGTTCTGTACATCCCTTTCCTGTGCGCCCATGCGGGGTTGGCGCCCGGAGCCAGCGTACTGATCAACACAATCACGGATAGACCAACAACCCATCTTTGATCCAATCCCTCAATCAGTTCTCGGACTCGATTCCCGGTGCTGGTGACCTGGATCACGATCATTTCTGAGCCAACAGGGTGATGCGAGCTGGGGGGAATGGGATGAAAGGAATGACAGGGAATGCGAAGAATAGAGTTGCTAAGGCCTCGCAGGTGCAAAAAGGGCATTGTGGATTTGATTAAAATGGGCTAGATCAATGCAAAATTGATTAATAGAAATACAGCGAGTGGGGTAAGTGAATATGAGCTAGGCGAACGTGAACTGTTGTCAGGAAAGGAGGTGGTGAATTTGAACTGGATGCATAGAAACTGGGCAATGGAGTAAAGCTAGGGAAGTCATGCCTCAATTGACTGAGAAGAGCGGGTCGTAGCGGTAGTAATCGGGTTTGTTTAATCCGTCGTGGTTGAGCATGCGCCTGAGTTGGATGATCTCGCGCCTTTGGGCCACGATGATCGCAGCGGCCAGGCGGCGCAGGTCGGGATTGCGACTTTTGTTGAGGGCATCGTGGGCCATCTGCAGGGCACCGCCGTGGTGGTGCAGCATGCCTTCGAGAAACCAGGGGACCCGGTTCTCCCGGTTGGGCGTTGACTCCATCATGCGCATTGCCGTGATCTGCTTCTCCGTCATGCGGGTGAGGCCGGCGATCGTGTCCGGATCACCGCCGGCTGCCAGCGCCACCGGATACACCGGTGCCTCGGGATACCAGGCCTTGCGCCATTGGCCCATGGCCTTGATTTCCTGGGCTTGATCCCGCCAGATCTCCTTGGCCAGGGACCCGACGCCGGGCACGCCGATGTCAAAGACGTATTCGCTCATCCGCAGGGCGCCGGTGTGGTGCTGCACCATGGCGTCAAGCCAGCGCAGGTCGTAGGTACGTCCGGCTGGTCCCACCTCATGGCTGTGGCCACCATGGTGGTGATGGTTCTGGTGGGCGTCTGGAGTCGCCGGCATCGGCATGGTCTGGGCCTGGCCCAGACCTGGCATCGCCAGGTCAACCGCGCCCACCATGGCCGCCAGCAGAAACGGCAGGATCGCTGGGCCTGGAGCGCGGGGACTGTTCAACACCATCGTCAAGACCCCATGCATCGATCGACCTGGAAGACCTGATGTGAGCTTGCGCTCTCCCCTTGATGGAGAGTCAAGGCCAGGGGTACGTGTTCATTCGTCGCCATGGCATTCGTTGACAGGGCATTCGTTTGACACGGCTGGTGAAATGACTGGATTTGTTGCGCTGGGCTGTGGGTCCATTCGCATGGAATGGGGATGGGTCGGTTTTAATGGCAACGCTTGCGACCGGATCGCTGTGACCCAGGACAAGGATTACCTCTACGAGCCTGTTGAAAAGTTCGGCGAGGGTCTCACCACCCCACGCCCTTGGAATCAATCCGCCCTTGCAGGAGTTGAGCTTCTGAATGGTCGGGTGGCGATGCTTGGTTTCGTTGCCGCCCTGATTGGTGAAGCCCTGACCGGTAAGGGCATCGTGGGTCAATTGGCCTCGATGTTGACCTGGGTTCTTGGCAGATAGCAGTTGACCATCGACCAGAACGTCACTGTTGACCAGAACCTTGCTTCACAACTACAGCCTCTCTGCGCCTAGGGCTCTCGCTCACTTGCCGTCGTGAACGAACAGTCGCCATGGGGCCCCGTCCATGCGGGCCCAGTGGAGTGCCTTGCGGCCTCGTCCTCGCTGGGGGCTTCAGGCGCGATCAGATCCGCGGCCCGGCGCGCCTCACTTAGCACCCGATAGAGCAAGGCCGGGGTTGCCTTGAGCAAATGGATCCAGTGCCCTAGGTAGGCGGCGTGATGGTCGACGGGACTGCCGATTTCCAGTCGATCCCCCAGCAGCACCGCACCCAGTTCAGCCACCAGCTCTTCTCGGGCGTAGGCGTCGCTGCCGAAGGCTCCGGCAAGGTTGCGGTTCAGGCGAGAAGGATGGCCGGTGCTGTGGATGGCTTCATGGGCCCAGGTGGCACAGAACGCCGCGGCTGAGTGGAAGGCGCCGCGCAGGGGCAGCAGGATCCGATCGTTCTGGGGCTGGTAACAGGCCTGATCACCTCCGTGCTCGACGGGTACCGGCCATGTTGCAAGGATCGACTCGGCGGCGTTGAGGCGGTCGCTTTCCGGACGTCGGTTCTGGAACGCCAGTCGGCGACGCTGGCCAACCAAATCCCGCAGCCGTTCTTTGGCTTCCGGATCCCCCTCCAGGTCGGCGGCGTTGAAGACGATCACGGGCCGAAAGTGCAGCCGTGGCGCCGCGCTGATCTCCGCTGTGGGCCCTTCGCTGGGGCTGGCCTCGGAGGCGCTGTCGTCTGAGGCCTTCAGGTCTGAGGTCCTTTGGTCTGGGACCTTGGGTTCCGAGACGCTGGGGTCAGAGGCCTCCTGCGGGGCCTTTGGTTTTCGGCCTTCGCCTGCTTGCGCCTGGGGCCTGAGGATATGGACGCCCCGACAGCCGCGCCGAGGCGCCAGGCCCAGGCTCTGGGCTTCCACGTAGCCGCACCAGTAGGGCAGGGACGATTGACAGCGGTGCTGACCCAAGCTCAACAGGATGGGATTAGAGCCCCGATAGGCGCGGCCACTGAGCAGATTGACGTGGTGGCCACCGCCCTGGGGGTCCCAGGGGCGGCGCCAGGGGGTGGTGCCGGCCTCCATCTGGGCAATCAGACTGGCGACAAGAGTGTCTTCGCCGTGAGCTGGGCCAGGATTGCGTCGGCGTTTTGGCGTGGCCATGGGGGAGCGCCCCGCGGGCGCGTCGCTCTGCTTGTCAGTGCCACCTGCTGTCCCGAATCACGACGACTGGCGAATAATGGGAGCCCTGTCGTCCCCGACGCTGATGAAGGTAATCGTCGATTTCACGGTGGTGCCAATTGGTGTGGGGGTGCATTTGGCGCCCTACGTCGCCACCTGCGAGCGGGTGTTGGCCGAGGCTGGCCTCAAGATTCAGCTGCATGCCAATGGCACAGCCATCGAGGGCGAATGGGGGGAGGTGTTTGCGGCCATTGAGGCCTGCCACAAGGCCCTCCACGCCATGGGGTGTCCCCGCATCTTCAGCTCCGTCAGCATCAACACCCGCATCGATCACGATCAGAGCCTTGAGGACAAGGTGGAGCGGGTCGAGGCCCTGCTGGCCGCCGACTCCCAGCCCTAGGCTGAAACCTCCAGCCACTGGAGTGTCGTCCTGCCATGGTCCCCACCGCTGCCGTGCTCGCCGCCCAGGGCCCTAGCGGGGCGCGCATCGGTGAGGTGGCCCAGCGCTCCGGCCTGACGGTGAAAACAATTCGCTTCTACAGCGATGAGGGCCTGATTCATCCCATTAGCCGCACCGAAGGCCGCTATCGCCTTTTTGATCAGGGCGTCTATGCCGAACTGTCCTTGATTCGCACCCTCAAGGCCCTGGAAATTCCCTTGGTTGACATCAAGGCGATCCTTACGGCCCGTCGCGACGGTGTGTGCACATGTGATTCCCTGCGGAGCCTCATCGAAGCCAAACACGACGAGATCGAGGAACGTCTCACGGGCCTGGAGGTTCTGCGCAAGGAGTTGGCGAATTTGCTGAAGGGTTGGCAAGATTGTGGTCGGCCGAAATCAGCATCCAATGAGTCGCTCAAAGCTACGCTCTAATTCTCGTAAATTTTTTATCCAAATTCTCGTCCACGACCTCATCGAACTCGCCAATCACTGACCCCTCTGATTCTTGGTCAACCAGGTTTAATACACCAATAACCGAGCGATCCAGGCTGGGCAACACCACCAAAAATCGCCAATGGTCCAGCCCCAAGCGTGGCTAAGAATCCCTCTGGGTCAGGTGTCTTCTTCGTCCACTTCCAGGGTGCTGTGGGCGATCCCGAACTGGGCGAGCCGTTGCCGCGCCAAGGTTAAAAAAGCACGCCTCGCAGGTATCGAATTGGCGCGGCGGCTCAGGTGAACGGTCAGGGCCGTGCGCGAACTGCTCACCCCCCAGACATGCAGGTCGCGCACCTCAAGAACCCCCGGCAGGTTGAGCAGCGCCTGGCGCAGGGCCAGCGGATCGACCCCGGCTGGAGCGGCATCCAGGTTGGCAGCGATGGCCTCACGCAGCAGCCCCCAGGCGCTCGCCATCACGGCGATGCCCACGCCGATGGCCGTCAATCCGTCCAGGCGCAGCCAGCCGGTGGCCCCCACCACCAGCGCGCTGGTGAGAACGGCGACCGAGACTGCCGCATCAGTGAGCAGATGCAGGACGGCGGCCCTTTGGTTGAGGTCGTGCTGGTGACCATGGCCGAAAAGACGCGCTGACAACAAATTGACGACGATGCCGGCCAGGGCGGCCATCGCCACGGGAACGCTTTGCAGGGGCACTGGCTGCCACACCCTTTGCAGGCCCTCCACCACCACCACCGCCCCGGCGCTGAAGATCAGCAGGCCATTGAGCAGGGAGGCCATGTGGGTGCTGCGGCCAAAGCCATAGGTGAAACGCCCGCGAGGGGGCCGCAGGCTGAGCCGTTCGGCGCCCCAACCCAGCCCCAGGCCTACCACGTCCCCCAGGTTATGGAGCGCATCGCCGACCAGGGCCAGGGAGCCGCAGCCCAGGCCGATCGCCAGTTGCACCCCAGTCAGCAGGCTGTTGAGCAGGATGCTCCAGCCAAAGGCCCGGGAGGCCTGGCTGGCCCCCCTGGTGGGGTGATGATGACTATGGCCATGACCATGGTGGTGGTGTTCGCCTAGTTCATGTTCGGCTTGTCCAACGTCTGGATAGGCGTGATCATGGTGTTCGTGGTCGTGCAGTTCATGGCCGCGATGATCATCGTCATCGTCATCGTCGTGTTTTTGAGGGTCGTGCTCCTGGGAGCCTGGGTGGGCTGGAGTGGCCATGCTCATTGCCCAAGCTGGTCTTTGAGGTAGGCGGCGATCATGGCTTCCATGCCTTTTTGGGTCCGCCCATGGGGCCGCAGTCCCTGGCTGGCCCAGACGCGGTCGAGCTCGAGGCGCTGGGCTTCGGGAATCCAGCACGAGAGCATGACTTTGCCGCTGCGGCTGGAACTGCAGCGGCGGCCGTTTGGTCCGGCGTCAGCGGCGGAAGGGACCAGCGTCTCCAGACCCTCGTCGCCGGTTTGATCCCCTGTTGTGTGCATGTACACAAGTCTGGCCGATGGCCTGCCTTTGGTCCACTTGCCTACGTTGGTGATCAGGACCTCGCCCTGATCCCATGAGCCATCCTGCTCTTGTTGCCCTTGAAGCCGGGACCCACGCCCTTTGTGTTTGTGGTCAGAGCCAGAACGGGGTGTTCTGCGATGGCTCCCATCAAGGATCGGGACTGACGCCCTACATCCTCAAGCTGGATACGGCCAAAACCGTGGCCCTCTGCAACTGCGGCCACAGCGCCAGCAAGCCCTTCTGCGATGGCAGCCACGCCAAGATCAATCAGGAGCCGGCGTCCCCCTGATGACACCACGAAGATTTTGCTCTGGGGAGCTATTCGATTCCAGCCGTTCCAAGTGAGCCGATGGCTCACAACGGTTCCGGAACATCACTGACGCCTTCGTCGGCGACTCCCGAACCAACCCATCCCTCAAAAGCAGCGGCCGCGTCCTGGTTGACCCATGGGCCTTCAACTAGGAGAGGCGCCGCCGCCAGCTGTCCTGGAAGGAGCCTGCTGAGCGATCCTTCGTTTCCTCGTTGCGGCTCAGTTTCCAGACATTGCGACCCATTCGACGTGCCACCAAGCCGCCCCGTTCGACCACCGCCGCCCCTGGCCGTGCCCCCAAAAGTTGGGTGACTTCAGCTGTACTGAGAGGGGCGGAGGTGCGCAGGGCCAGATCCACCAGCTCCAAGCGCTGACGCAGGGCTCCTAGATCAGCGCTACCACCATCCTCTTCACCGTTCCAGATCCAGGGGCTTTCGGAACCCAGGCGACCCATCAGGCCCAGGCCCACCAGGGCCAGGGCCTGATCCGGCTGCACTCCATGGGCCACTTGGGCCATCCATTCGGGTAACGCCGAGAGATGCTTTTCGCCCTGCAGCGTTGCGGTCGGGGCGGCTTCGATGGGGCGGCGAGCCATGGCGAATTGGGCTGATCTGGGCGGACGGTACCGGCTATGGCCTCGTGGGCAAGTCCCTGGGGCTCAACTACGTCGCAGCCAACCCGGCGCCCCCCCGAACCAGCCTTCGATGTCGTCATCACCGCGGCGGTAACTTTGATCGGGGTCCGCTGAGCCGAGATTCATGTCACTCAGGAGTCGATCAAGACCATCTTTGGGAGTTTGTTGTTGTTGGCGTCGCCTGGCTTTGAGTAACCAACTTGCTACTCCCTGGTCACGATCGGCAAATTTCTGCACATAGATCCGCTCTTCGAGAGAGACTGGCTGATCGGAGCCGATGCGCTCAAGAATCGCCTGGAGACGCAAGCGGGTGTTTGGTGTGAGCATGGACCATTGGCAGCGATGATGTTCGGTATAGCGAGTGCTGATGGCCTTGTTGTCGCTGCAGGCACCAAAGCGGCTGTTCTGTCAGGGGCACGGCACCGGCGGACCCGTAAGATCACAGCCATTGAATGGGCTCGGCTGCGATGAACGCCCTGTGAGAATGCCGTGACCGCTTCGAGCAATCGCCCCCGCCGCTCCAGCGGCCTGTCCCTGCCCCAGAGCGCCGAGAATCGCGCCTTGGGTCGTCGCCGCGAATCCCTGCAACTGGGTCGCCCTCCGATCACGGGTACCGAGATCAGTGGCAGTGCGTCGGACAGCGCCGCCAGCTGTGTCATCACCACCGACACCGACGGCTACCGGCTGCGCCAGAACAGCCATGTGCAGTCCATCGAACTGCGCACTTATGTGTTCCTCGATTCCCTCCAGCCCCAGCTGGCGGCCTACATGGGCACCGTGTCCCAGGGTTTCCTGCCGATTCCTGGCGATGCTTGTCTCTGGCTGGAGGTGTCACCGGGCATGGCGGTGCATCGGGTGACCGACATCGCCCTTAAGGCCAGCACAGTGCGCTTGGGCCAAATGGTGGTGGAGCGGGCCTTCGGCTCGCTGGCGATGTACCACCGGGACCAGAGCAATGTGCTCCATTCCGGTGAGGTGGTGCTCGAAGCCATCGGCAGCAGCTTGGAGCAACGCAGCCGTTGCGAAGTCACCTGGACCGAAATCATTTATGCGATCACCCCGGACCATGCGGTCCTGATCAACCGCCTCAACCGCCGTGGATCGATGATTCAAGCCGGCATGAGCATGTTCATCCTTGAAACCGAGCCGGCTGGTTATGTGTTGATCGCCGCCAACGAGGCGGAAAAGTCCTCCAACATCACCGTTGTCGATGTCAAGGCGGTTGGAGCCTTTGGCCGTCTCACCCTCGCCGGCAAGGAGGGTGATATCGATGAAGCGGCCGCCGCCGCCATGCGAGCCATCGGCCAGATCAACGCTTGACTCCCCCTATGCCGACGCCGCCACTTCGTCCCCTCTGCACCGTCGGGGCCCTCGTGGTGAATCCCCAAGCCGAGGTGCTGATTGTGCGAACCACCAAGTGGTGCGGTACCTGGGGAGTGCCCGGCGGCAAGCTCGATTGGGGCGAAAGCCTGGAGGAGGCCTTGCTGAGGGAGTTTAGGGAGGAGGTGGCTCTGGAGTTGGAACAGGTGCGTTTCGCCCTGTTGCAGGAAGCAATCCTGGATCCCCAGTTTCATGTTCCGGCCCATTTTGTGCTGGTCAATTATTATGCTTTTTCCAGCAGTAGTTTGGTGGTGCCTAATGAGGAGATCGTTGAGTGGGCTTGGGTGCCACCGGAACAAGCACTCACCTTTCCCCTGAATCATTTCACGGAACGACTGGTCAACAATTGTATCGAGAACCATATTGTGGCTGAATATTGTTCATAAAGCTGGTTTTT
>JBEIVL010000021.1:0-31680 GCA_040373885.1 Aphanothece sp. | reverse complement strand
TCAGGCGATTTGCTCACCTATTTGCTCACATGGCCCTTGGCCAATCGGTGAAAAGTCAATCGGGGCGACAGGATTCGAACCTGCGACCTAGTGCTCCCAAAGCACCCGCGCTACCAAGCTGCGCCACGCCCCGACCTCGTGAGTGTAGCGGTACGGGGGGTTGGCCCCGAAGCGTTGGTGGGCAGGCGGCTGACCAAAGGGATGAGAGGTCCAGGGGGGGCGCTTGGTGAGGAGGTAGGGATCCTGTGTGGATCAAAGGGCTTTTGGATGGCCTGCTGAACGGTGACCAAGTGGAGGGGTGGTCAGAGTGGTATGGCGGGAGGTGCAGCCATCATGAATGCATGCAAGCGATGCCTCATTGTTCAGCTCATGTCGACTGCGCTCTCTTCATGGCTACTGGGTGGTAGTCAAGCTCATGAAGACGACGCACATGAAGCCGACATGAATCGTTTTCAGAAGCTCCTAGGCCATGGATGCGCTGCGGTCTGCTCGTCGGTGTCGATGGTCACATCATCTCCCGACTGGATCAGCTCTTGACAACGTGGAAAAGGCCCAAAGCAAAAAATATCCTCTTGCTGCTTGGCCAGGAGCAAGAGGATGGCGATGGCATAACAGGGCCTTGGCTCAGATCACCAAAGCGATAGTGCAGGGTGGTTCAGAGTTCGTCTTCAACTTCGGCCTTGATCGTGCAGTCACTGGTGGGATAACTGACACAAAGCAGGGCAAAGCCATCCTTGATCTGGTCATCATCGAGAAAACTTTGATCGGATTGATCGACTGTGCCCGAGATGATTTTGCCGGCACAGGTGCTGCAGGCGCCGGCGCGACAGGAATAGGGCAGATCAACACCGTGTTCTTCGGCGGCATCGAGAATGTAAGTCTCGGAATCGCAAGGAAAGCTGGCGCCACCTTCAATCGTGATGGTGTGAGTGGCCATGACCGATGCATGAGGACTGACCAAGGGTATGGGCAAAGGCCCTGAAACCCAACTGTTGTCAGAACTACACGACGTGTTGCTGCTAACCAGATCCGTTCATCGCCATCTCACGGTTGCTCAGGCGCACTCCAGGGACTGGCATGTTCGATGGTGACCAGGGCCGGGGCGAACAGAAACACCGTCTCCCCCAGCCGCTCGGACTGGCCATCGATGGCGTAGACCCCCCCTGAGACAAAATCAATCACCCGTTGGGCCTCATCCGAATCCATCGCCCCCAGATGCAATACCACCGTCTTGAGCTGCTGCACCGCCTGCAACGCCAATGGAGCTTCCTCGAAACGGGTGGGGGTCATCACCACCACCTCAGGCATCCGCAAACCAAAGGGGGTCTCCATGGGCTGGCTGATGGACGGGCTGATGGACGGGCTTGGGAAGATCGCGGCTCACCACGTCTTGACGTCGCTAGGCGACCATGGCTCACCGTAGGCGACATTCTCTTGGAGCTCTCCGTGCGGTACCAGCCATCGTGATCGCTCCTTTCTCATGTGTCGTTTCCCCTGATCTCGTTTCAGCTTGATTCCTGAGCGCATTCATCGGCCTGGTCTGGATCTGCGTCTCTGGCCTGGCTGGCTGCAGAGGCAGCCATCTGTCGATCTACAACCGGATCAGCTGCTGGCTCACCTGCGCCAGGACATCCCCTGGCAGCAACCCCGCATCCGCGTCTACGGCCGCATCCATCCGATCCCGCGCCAGAGCTTCTGGATGGGCGACCCCGGCTGCCAGTACCGCTACAGCGGCCTACTGCAGACTCCCGAGCCCTGGAGTGAACCGCTGCTGGTCCTGCGGCAGTGTCTGGACAAGGCCTTGGGCTGTGGCTTCAACAGCCTGCTTTTGAATCGCTATCGCGATGGCCTCGATCGCATGGGCTGGCATGCGGACGATGAACCGGAACTGGTCGCCGACCACCCCATCGCCTCTCTGAGCCTGGGGGAGAGCCGCAGCCTGCGTTTTCGGCCCAAATCCGCCCCCAAGGGCCCCCAGGACTGCCCCCCATTCGCCCTGGATCTGGCCAACGGCGATCTGTTGGTGATGGCTGCCCCGACCCAGCAGCATTGGCTCCATGCCCTGCCGCAGCGGCGCCGCAGCGCCGGCGAACGCTTCAACCTCACGTTTCGGCGCATTCGCACGGGTTATGAACGGCTCTGAACAACAACCCCCTCAGATATGGCAATCAAGGCAGGACAAGAGTCCTGAACATCAACTGGCGACCGACCTTCGCTTTGACGAGCATCTTCAGCGCCATCGCCAAGCCTTGGCCGCTCCGCGGTGGCCTTGGCCTCGCCCTAGCGACCATTGCTCAGCCGCATGGGCCATGACCTCGGCGCAGGCGGCCATGGTCTTACCGCAGCGGCCATGGGCTGACAGTCTCGGGCTGTCGCTTCAGCCCAGAGGTGGCATCGTCAGAACAGCACTGGCATCGATCTCGACCCGGGCGCCCTTCGGCAGGGCCGCCACCTGAACGCAGGCCCTGGCAGGCGACACCCCTGAGCCAAACACCTCGGCATAAAGCCCATTGACCGTGGCGAAATCAGCCAGATCGGCCAGAAACACCGTGGTGCGCACCACCTGGCTGGGCTGGGCCCCGGCGGCAGCAAGAACCGCCAGCAGATTGGAGAGCACCTGGCGGGTCTCCAACGCCACATCGCCCTCACCCACCATCGTTCCCGTGGCCGGATCCAGGGCGATCTGGCCAGAGCAGAACAGCAGATCGCCCGCTCGCACCGCCTGGTTGTAAGGCCCCACTGGAGCGGGGGCACTGGAGGTTTCGATGGCCTCCAAAGGGGAAGGGGGAAGGGATCCCATGGCGGAATGGGCAGATTGATGCTGCGGCGAGCTTATGGCCCCCGAGCCGAGCGGCTCAGCCGTTCCAGTCATTGCGGCTGGCGCGCAATGCCGCCAGTTCCGCCACCGAATCCGAGCGCACAAACAGATTGGTGGCCCGTTCCAATCCGATCGAACTGGGCACGGTAGGGATCCCCGCCAACCGTTGGCCCGTCACCGCCGCCAGGCGCTCAACGATCGGCGCATCATCGGGCCTCTGGCTCTGGGCCCAGCGCAGATTGGTCTCGGTGTATTCGTGGGCGCACCAGACCCGGGTGGCGGGGGGCAGGGCGGCCAGTTGCTGCAGGGAGTCGTGCATCTGGGCCGGGGTGCCCTCAAACAACCTGCCGCAGCCGCCCGCAAACAAAGTGTCGCCGCAGAACAGCTCGCTGCCCCCGTCCTCTATGGCGGGCAAGAAGTAGGCCAAATGGGCACTGGTGTGGCCCGGCACCGCTAACACCTGCACCGGGCGTCCCAGCAGGTTGAACTGGTCCCCCCCGCGCAGGGAATCGGTTTGAAAGGGAATCCGCTCGAAATCATCGGCGGACGCATAGACGCGGGCCTCAGGCCAGCGACGCAACAATTCGCGCGTGCCACCGATGTGGTCGCTGTGGTGATGGGTCTGAAGCACCGCCACCAGCTCCAGCCCGTGGCGATCAAGCCAGGCGGCCACCGGTTCAGCCACGGCGGGATCGACCACCACCGCCTGGCGATCATCGTGGAGGACCATCACATAGTTGTCCTTCAACACCGGCAGCAATGCCACGGCCGTGGCGGGGGCATCGCCGTGGTGGGGGCCGTCGCGGTGGCGGGGGGAGACATCGTTAAAGTCCGACGGTGGCACCTCCCATGATGACCGCTCCGCGGGAGCCCCCCATGATCACCGTCGCCCTGGCCAAAGGTGCTCTGCTCAAGGATTCCGTGCGCCGCTTTGCCCGGGCCGGCCTTGATTTCTCCACCCTGCTGGAGGCGGACAACCGACTGCTGATGGTTCCGAGCGCCTGCGGCAGCGCCCGGGCCCTGTTGGTGCGCAACGCCGACGTGCCCGTGTACGTGGCCTACGGCCAGGCCCAGCTGGGGGTGGTGGGCTACGACGTCTTGCGCGAACACCAACAACCGGTGGCCCAGCTGCTCGATCTTGGCTTCGGCGGCTGTCGCATGGCCGTGGCGGTGAAGGCCAGCAGCGGCTACCGCCGGGCCCTCGATCTGCCGGCCCATTGCCGGGTGGCCAGCAAATTCACCCGCTGCGCCGAGGCCTTTTTCAGCTCCCTCGATCTGCCGGTCGATCTGATTCATCTCACCGGATCGGTGGAACTGGGCCCCCTCACCGGCGTCTCCGAGGCGATCGTCGATCTGGTGGCCACGGGCCACACCCTGCAGGACAACGGCTTGGTGGCCATCGAAGATCTCTTCCACAGCACCGCCCGTCTGATCGGCCATCCCCTCGCCCTGCGCCTCGATGACGGGCGGCTGCAGGCCCTGGTGGACAACCTCAAGGCCGTGGGCTCCTCCGCGCCGCCACCGCCAACGGCTGCCAGCGGCAACCTCTCGACAGAAATGGCCGCCCCCGGGAGTTCCGCCTGATGGCCTCCCTCGACTGGCAGCGGATCCGACGCCTGGGGCCCTACCTGGCCAAGGACCGTCGGCGACTGGTGTTGGCCTTGCTCCTGCTCGTGCCGCTGGCCTTCGCGGGCGCCATCCAGCCCCTGCTGGTCGGTCAGGCGATCAGTGTGCTGCGGGGCGAGCCGGTGCTCCCCTGGCTGCGGGGGATGGCGGCGCCTCAGGCATTGCGCCTACTGGTGGGCCTGTTGTTGCTGGCGGTCATGGTGCGCCTGGGTCTGCAGGGCACCCAGCTCTACAACGTGCAGGTGGTGGGTCAGCGGCTCACCGCTCGCATCCGCGATGACCTGTTTCGCCACGCCATGGCCCTGTCCTTGCGGTTTCACGACCGCACCCCGGTGGGGCGCCTGCTGACGCGGCTCACCAGTGATGTCGACGCCCTGGCCGAAGTGTTCGGCAGCGGCGCCGTCGGCGTGCTGGCCGATCTGGTCAGCCTGGTGGTGGTGGGCGTCACGATGATCTCGATCGAATGGCGGCTCGGCCTGCTGCTGATGGCCAGCCAGATCCCCGTGACCCTCGCCATCCTCTGGCTGCAGGGGCGCTACCGCAAGATCAACTACCGGGTGCGCGAAGAATTGGGCGGTCTCAATGCCGAACTGCAGGAAAACCTGCAGGGGCTGGAGGTGGTGCAGATGTTTCGCCGCGAGGGTGAGAACAGCCGCCGCTTTGCCCGCGGCAATGACATCTATCGCCAGGCGGTGACCGGCACGATTTTTTACGACAGCGCCATCTCCGCCTTCATCGAATGGGTCTCCCTGGTGGCGGTGGCGGTGGTGCTGGCCCTGGGGGGCTGGATGGTCACCGGCGGCAGCATGGGACTGGGCAGCCTCACCACCTTCATCCTGTTCTCCCAGCGACTGTTTGATCCGCTGCGCCAACTGGCCGAGCGCTTCACCCAGATCCAAGGGGGCCTGACGGCCGTCGAGCGCATCGGTGAACTCCTCGATGAACCGCTCGACATCGTCGAAATGGCGGAGGCCAAGCGCAGTGTCGCCGCCCAACGCAGCGGCCGACAGGAGCGCAGCCCCGGAGAGGTGGTGTTCGAATCGGTGAGTTTCGCCTACCGCAGCGACGATCCGATCCTCGACAACCTCTCCTTTCGCATCGCCGCCGGCGAGCATGTGGCGATCGTGGGACCCACCGGATCGGGCAAATCAACGGTCATCCGCCTGCTGTGCCGCCTCTATGAGCCCCAGAGCGGACGGATCCTGCTCGATGGGATCGACATCCGCGAACTGCCCATCGCCACCCTGCGCCAACGGCTGGGTGTGGTGCTGCAGGACACCTTTCTGTTCAGTGGCAACGTCGCCGACAACCTGCGCCTCGATGCCCCCATCAATGACACCGAACTAGAGCGCCTTTGCGGTGAACTCGGCCTGAGACCCCTGCTCGATCGGCTCGACCAAGGCCTGAGCAGTGAACTGCGCGAACGGGGCGCCAACCTCTCCTCGGGCGAACGGCAACTGCTGGCGGTCGCCAGGGTGGCGATCCGGGATCCCTCGGTCTTGATCATGGATGAGGCCACCGCCTTTCTCGATCCCTCCACTGAGGCCACCCTCCAATCGGACCTGGATCGCTTGCTGCGCGATCGCACCGCCATCGTCATCGCCCACCGCCTGGCGACGGTGGAAGCGGCCGATCGCATCCTGGTGCTGCGCCAGGGGCGCTTGATCGAACAGGGCAACCACCTGGACCTGCGCCGCGCCGGTGGTCTCTATGCCCAGCTCGCCGATCTGCAGGAAAAGGGGCTGGCCTCGCTCTGAGATTGACAAGCGGGTAAAAACCAGTGAGCGAGTGGATCGGCGGATCCCGGTTGGACCCGTTAATCGGGTCGCGGACGGTTTTTCAGCCCACTCCTAGACCGCAGCCATCCTCTGAGCCCCACTCTTCCCCCTGGGTCACGGCCGAGCCGGCACTCCGCCAAAGCCGCTGAATTCAAGGGGCCGGGCCCGGGCCCAAGCCGATCGAGTGCAGCCAATCCAGCAACAATCGGGCCAGAACCTCGGGGTTCTGACTCATGGGCAGATGGCCGCCTTTGCTGATCAGCTCCAGCTGGTGATCAGGAGCAAAACTGGCCAGGTGGCGCACATAGCGGGGCTCCATGACCCGATCCCGCTCGCCGACGATCCAGAGGCTGGGCACCTTGAGACCAGCGGTGAGGACAGGCAATTGCCGCACCGCCCCCCGATGGGTGCTCGCGACCAACAGACCGCGGGCGGCTCGGGTTTCGGCCAGCAGGGGGCCGCGCCAGGGGGATTCCGCCGCCCAGGAGCCCAGCCAGCGGGGCCGCAGGCGCAAGAAGAGCGCCCCGCCTTGCCGCACGCGGGCGAAGGGGCGCGGTTGATAGACCCCACCCCCCGATCCGATCTGAACCATCGCCGCCAACTGGGAACCGAGCAGGGGAGCCGCATGCAGGGCCACGCTTCCCCCCAGGGAATGGCCCATCAGCACAATCGGCCGACCCCGGGCCTGACGCTGGCTTTCGGCGGCCAACCAGCGACCGTAGCTGGCCAGGCTGGGCTGCAACTCCCTGGGCCGGGGGCATTCCCCAAAGCCCGGCAGGTCGGGGCACCAAAGACTCCAGCTGGGTTCTAGGCGGGATCGCAAGGGATCCCAGAGACGGGCCGACAGCATCCAGCCATGGATCGCCACCAGCAGGGGAGCTTGGGACGCTGGGGCGTCCTGGGGGCCGGGGCTGGCGCGCACGGGGACCAGGTGAGGTCTGAATCCATCAAAAAGGGCCCGGCCAGCCAACCGCGACTCCGGCCGAATCTTGTATCAAAACAATGGTTTCGACCGGCAGAGTCCAGATCCAGAGCCCACTCCACCCTTCCCATTGATCTCCACGGAAGCCACCGCTGGCTCAGAGCCCCTCAACCAGCTCTACGGGGCCAGCCATCGCCTCTGTCCGGTGGCTGGCTCCCCCGTCGTCCTGGTGCTCAGCCTTGAACGGGAGATCGATCTGCTGGAGCTGGAATGGCTGTGCGAGGCCGTGGGCTGGAGCCGCAGGCCCCTGCGCCGGGTGCGACGGGCCCTGCGCCACAGCCTGCTGACGGTGGGGTTGTGGCGCCATGAAGGCCGGGTGTCCAGGTTGGTGGGCTTTGCCCGCTGCACCGGCGATGGGGTGGTCGCCGCCACCGTCTGGGATGTGGCCGTCCATCCCCACTACCAGGGCAGTGGCCTCGGCAAGCAGATGATGGATTACATCCTCACCGAACTACGGCGTCGGGGCGTCGGACAGGTCTGCCTGTTCGCCGATCCCGGCGTGGTGGGCTTCTATGCCGCCCAGGGCTGGGAGCTGGAGCCCCTGGAGCGCCGCTGCGCCTTCTGGTACTCCCCCTGAACCCGGGGTCGAGCCGCGATAAAGGGCCGCCAGCACCTCGGGGCTCTCCCCCTGACGCCAGGCCCAACGCAGTCGGTGGTTGATCCAGGTGGTGCGCAGCACCCCCAAGCGCCGCCAGCGTCGTCCGTCCACGATCAAGGCCAGGGGCAGTAGGCGGATGGGCCCCTGCCGCCGCAGGCGCTGGACCAGATCCAAATCCTCCATCAAGGGCAAGGGGCGCACCCCTCCGGCCGCCTCCAGCCGCCTCCGGCTCAGCAGCAGGCCCTGATCGCCATAGGGCAACTGGCGCCAATGGCTGCGCAGTTGCACCGCCAGCTCAACCAGCCGCAGGGCTGGATGCCCCCCGTCGATGGCCAGCCGAAAGGCCCAGACCTGGTGATCCCCAGTGGTCATCGCCCGTTGCAGGGCCGCAGCCCAACCGACCGGCAGGCGCCCATCGGCATGGAGCAGCAGCAGCCAAGGGGCCGAACTGGCCGCCACCCCCAGGGCTAGCTGCTGACCGCGATTGGCGCCGCTGCGCACCACCAGGGCCCCGGCCAGGCGCGCAACGAGGGCCGTGGCGTCATCGCTGTCGCCATCCACCACCACCACCTCCCGGATCAGATGGGGGGCCCCAGCCAGCTGGGCCAGCAGGCCGGGAAGCCGCGCCGCCTCCCTGCGGGCCGGAATCACGACGGCCAGGGGGGCACGGTTCATTGACCCCGGCAAAGACGACACCTCATCGCCAACGCTTGAGATCCTCGGGGCGATCGAGGTCGTGACGCCTGGGCAGCAGAGCCACCACCAGCCCCAACCGCTCGGCGACGGCCAGGGTCTGGGCTAACACGTGCTCTCCCCCCCAGGCGATGGCCGCCTGGCCGCCGGCAAACAGCCGGGGCCAATCGCCCGCCAGGCCGATCAACCAGTAGCCACCATCGGCGGCGGGCCCCAACACCACATCGGCCTGGGCCAGGGCCGCAAAGGCCGCCTCCAGATCCGGCGCCGCCAACTCCGGCAGATCGCTGCCGATCAACACCACCCGGCTGGCCCCTTGGCGCCGGGCCCGCCCCACCTGGCGCTGCAACCGCAATCCCAGGCGACCTTCGCCCTGGAGCCCCACCCGATCGGCCCCGAGCCGCCGCGCCCAGCGCCGACTCGCCC
This sequence comes from Aphanothece sp., assembly GCA_040373885.1. Taxonomy (GTDB): domain Bacteria; phylum Cyanobacteriota; class Cyanobacteriia; order PCC-6307; family Cyanobiaceae; genus Cyanobium. The sequence goes on along the minus strand of JBEIVL010000021.1, from coordinate 22,759 downwards.
TGGGCCCCAGACCGCTCACCGCCAGCGCCAGGACCCGACCCTCCCTGGAGGCCACCGCGCAGCGGGCCGCCGCCATGCCATGGCCACTGAGGACCATCTGGATGGTGGCGGCCCGCCGCCATCCGAGCCGAACCGCCAGACGACTCTTGCAACGGCCCGGCGCCGGCCAGCGGCCCAGCACGCACAACCACTCGCTGGGTCGGGAGCGTCGCGGGTGGCTTCTGGTTCGGCTCACCCCTTCTGGGGCAGTTCAGCGGGACTGAGGTTGAGGATCAGGGCGCGATTGTCCCGGCGGATGCCGATGGCGAGCGGCTGGCCGATGCGAGCCTTGTCGATGGCCATCTGAACTTCGGAGGCATTGGTCACCGATTGGCCGTCGACCTTTTCAATCAGATCGCAAGGCCGCAGGCCCCCGGTCGCCGCCGGACTGCCGTTCATCACATCCACCACCAGGACCCCCTTGACCTCAGGCAGGCGGCACTGGTTGGTGGAGGCATTGATCTCCCGGGCCAGCTGGGGGGTGAGAGCCTGCAGGCGCACACCGATATAGGGATGGCTGGCATAGCCCCGCTCCAGAATCTGGGCGGCGACCTGGCGGGCGGTATTGACCGGAATCGCGAAGCTCAAGCCAGCCCCGGGCGCCTGGCGGATGGCCGTGTTGATGCCGATCACCTGGCCCCGGTCATTGATGAGCGGTCCACCGCTGTTGCCGGGATTGACTGCGGCGTCAGTTTGGAGATACGGAACCCGCTGGCCTTCGCCCACCGCATTGGTCCGCTGAATAGCGCTGATGATCCCGGCGGTCACGGTGTGGTCGAGCCCAAGGGGATTGCCGATGGCGATGGCCCATTCCCCGGGGCGCACCTTGTCGGAATCGCCCAGCTGGGCGACGGGCAGCCGTGTGGCCACGACCTTGACCACGGCCACATCGGTGAGGGGATCGGCACCGATGACCTTGCCGGTGAAACTGCGGCCATCGGTGAGGGTGACGGTGACCTCATTGGCTCCATCGACCACGTGGGCGTTGGTCAACAGCACACCATCGGAGCGGGTGATGAAGCCCGAACCCTGGCCTTGCTGCTGCTGAATCGTGGGTCCCCGACCCAACGGTCCGCCGAAGGGAGTGACCGTGCGTTTGACCGTGTCGATGCGAACCACAGCGGGCCCAGCTTTCTCCACGGCCGAAACAATCAAGTTGCCGGTGGGCTGCAGGGATGGCGACGGAGGGGCGTCACTGAGGCGCACCAGTTCACGGCGGGGGGCACTGCCCGGCAGCTGCAGAGCACTGCTGCAGGCCCCCAGAGTCGCTGCCAGAGCAAGGATCGAGGCCAGGGTCGGCAAAAAACGGGGGCCGGCCATGGACAACCGAGAACGCAGAAGGAGTCTGTCCATTAAAGACCAAGCCTCCCGGAGGACCTGCGTATATTCACTCCCTATTGCAGTGAGCGGGCGGTGCAGCAGGGGGAGGAACTGTGGCACCAGATTCAGCAGGCCCTGCAGGCCAGTCTCAGTAAGCCCACCTTTGAAACCTGGATCAGACCCGCTCGGGCCCTGGGTTTCAGCGGGGGAACACTGAGACTGGAGGCACCCACCGCCTTCGCCTGCGGCTGGCTGCGGAAGCACTACCTCGCCCAGATCCAGGCCCTCGGCACCGAACTGAGCGGTCAACCGGTCAGCATCGAGGTGGTGAGCGCCCCGGAGCAGCCCCAGTCCCCCCAGGATCAGACCCCGATCGCCCACATCGGCGAGAGCGAGGCGCCGGCGAGGGATGAGGCTCGGCCGCCGAGGGGCCAGCAGGCACCGCAGTCGACGGACCGTCCCCCCGCCGGCCTCAATCCTCGCTACCGCTTCAGCCGCTTTGTGGTGGGACCCAACAGCCGCATGGCCCACGCGGCGGCTCTGGCGGTGGCGGAATCCCCCGGACGCGAATTCAATCCACTGTTCATCTGCGGCGGTGTGGGGCTAGGCAAAACGCACTTGATGCAGGCCATTGGCCACTACCGCCACGAAATCGATCCGTTGGCGCGGGTGTTTTATGTCTCAACCGAAACTTTTACCAATGATCTGATTCAGGCGATTCGCAAAGATGGCATGCAGGCCTTTCGCGACCGCTATCGCGCCGCCGACCTGATTTTGGTGGATGACATCCAATTCATTGAGGGCAAGGAATACACCCAGGAGGAGTTCTTTCACACCTTCAATGCCCTGCATGAGGCGGGCCGCCAGCTGGTGATCGCCAGCGATCGGCCGCCAAGCCAGATTCCAAGGCTGCAGGAACGCCTGATCTCCCGTTTTTCAATGGGACTGATCGCCGACATCCAGGCCCCCGATCTGGAGACCCGCATGGCCATCCTGCACAAGAAGGCCGAGGTGGAACAGATGGCCCTGCCCCGGGATCTGATTCAGTACATCGCTGGCCGCTTCACCTCCAACATCCGCGAATTGGAGGGGGCCCTGACCCGGGCGGTGGCCTTCGCCTCGATCACTGGCCTGCCGATGACCGTGGAATCGGTGGCGCCGATGTTGGATCCGGTGGGCAATGATGTCGAGGTGACCCCGCAGCAGGTGCTGGACAAGGTCGCCGAAGTCTTTGCCGTCGGCATTCCCGAGATGCTGAGTCCCAGCCGCAAGCGAGCGGTGAGCCAGGCGCGCCAGGTGGGAATGTTTCTGATGCGTCAGACCACCAATCTCTCGTTGCCCCGCATTGGTGAGGCTTTTGGTGGTAAAGATCACTCCACCGTGATGTATGCGGTCGAGCAGGTGGAGCGCAAACTCAATAGTGATCCTGGCTTGGCGCGTCAGGTGCAACAGGTACGTGATCTGTTGCAAATTGATTCCCGCAAGCGCAAATGATATTATGTTAAAGAGCCAAACCTCTCCAACTCGATGGCCAAGCATGCCGGCTCCCTGTAACAATTAAAATTTGAAAATACAATGAAAAATGCTGGGCCTAAAAGGATTCTGCTGTTGATGACCCAGCCACCTGGGGGTACGGGTGTTCAGGGCTTACGTTATACCAAACTATTGCCCTATCTGGAGAACTCGGATTGGGAGTTTCATTTCGCTGGTCCAGCACCAAGCTTGACATCAGTGCTGTGTGAACCGACGGTATGCCCGCAGGAGCATTGTCATTATTCAAAGGCTGTATCAGCTTCAATTCGATATTCAGTACTGAAAAACAGACTAGCACCAAATAGCTTCGGCTATTATTACTTCGCCCTACTACAATTAGTCAGCAAGCTCTGGGAACGCCTTACATCTCATCAGTCTTCAGCCCACATGCGCCGTGGCATTAAGGCAACGATTCTTGCGGCTGAACGGCAATGGGACTTTGATCTGATTGCGGGGAAATCACCTGATTTTTTTATCCTTGAAACCGCAGCTGAAATTGCTCAACAAGTCGGCAAACCTTTCCTGGCGATCTTTGATGATCCCCACGGTCGGCGCGATGACCAGCACTTCTACCCCCTTGATCAGGACAAACAAATTCAACTGATGAAGCAGGCGGCAGGGGTGATATTTATGTCACCAATGACTAGAGAACGTTATATTTCTCTTGGGCTGGTAGATGCAACGAAAACATATTCGATGAGCGATAGTTATCCCATGACAAAGACATTAACAGCAGCTTTCGTTCAGCCAAGCCATGCGCCGCTGCCATTGGGCGGCATTGAACCTAAAGACACCAGCATCAATATGGTCCACCTGGGCAATCTTCCCGAATGGCGTCCAATCAACACCTTTGTGAATGCATTAGAACAATTGATTGCCGTCGATCAAAACGTTAAACTAAGACTTTCATTTTATGGCTATGTTTATGAAGGAGCCAAAGAATTAATCAGGAATCATCCTTTGATTGCCAATCGCTGTCAGTTTTATCCAGCGGTCAGCCATCAAGAGTCCCATGATGTTGCTGAAAATTCGGATTTACTATTGGTCATGATTGGCCGACGCCATCGTGATAATCAGCCTTCAAAATTCTTTGTCTATCTTGGCCACCATAAACCAGTCCTCGTCGTCGGTCCCCTTGGCAATCCCATTCAAGCGATTGTGGAAAATCTCGGCATTGGTGTGTATGCGGACGTCGATCGCCCCGATTCAATCGAAGCAGGCATGCGGCAACTGATGGATCATTACGAGCACTATGTCAAAGCCTTTGAGATCAATCAAACCAAAGTTCAAGCGTACTCAGCCAAAAATGTCGCTGAAAAATGGGTTAAAATACTTGATAAGGTTGACTCGGTATCGTCCCAATACAACTAGATTTATTCACCAATGATGGGTTGACTGCGGTCCACGCCTTCCAGCTCCCCTTGAAAGACACGACTTGCCGTGATGTCTTCGGCTTCGATCGTCATCAGATCCTGTTTGCTCAGTCGCGATCCCATGCCGTTAAATAACCGATTAGCCTGACGCATGCGGGCTCGATCGATGGCATTGCGAATCGAACGGGCATTGGCAAAAAACGGTAACTGCATGCGTCGTTTAATATAATCAGTAAATACAATCTTGCCTTCATCACTAAGTCGGTAGTTTTCCGCGGCCAGAATCAACTGGGCAATGGTCAACAGCTCTTCAGCGTTGTAATTGGGAAAGTCAATATGATTGGCGACCCGTGATGAGAGGCCGGGGTTGGATTGATAAAAGATATCCATTCTCTCTTTGTATCCCGCAAAGATAACAACTAGATCATCGCGATTTCCCTCCATCACTTGCAGTAATATTTCAATAGCTTCAGCACCATAATCACGCTCATTCTCAGGACGATATAAATAATAAGCCTCGTCAATGAACAAAACCCCACCCATTGCTTTTTTCAGCATGTCACGGGTCTTCGGTGCCGTATGGCCAATGTATTGACCGACAAGATCATCGCGAGTCGCCGTAACCACATGCCCTTTGCGTAAATAGCCGAGCTTGTGCAGAATCTTCGACATGCGCTCGGCAACCGTGGTCTTACCGGTGCCAGGCGGACCAGTAAATGACATGTGCAGACTGGGCCGCGTTGTTTCCAATCCCACCAGAAGTCGGGCCTTATTGACGACCAGAAGGGCAGCAATTTCACGGATGCGCGCCTTGACGGGCTTGAGGCCGATCAATTCGTGATCTAACTGATCAAGGACCTCTTGAATGCCAGAGGCCTCATAGGAAGCCCTTAAATCGATACTTGCTTCAGCCTCATTTGGGCCCAATCCAGCAACGGAACCTTCAGCAGAGTCCATCAGAGAAATTCATCAGAGGAGTTCGTCAATCGCAGCAATAAAACTCTGTTCAGATTCACCAATGCTTTGACCATCATCAGGCCGTACGGTCAAATTCACATAAGTGCGACCAAAGCTGATATCGGCGAACTTCTCCAGACGTTCCGAGAGGTGATTGAGACGTTCCAGAAACACTCGCGTCGCTTCATAGTCCTCAAACTCCAAACGTCGCTCAAAGCGATCCGGTCTTGCGCGTTGGGTCCAGGGCTGATCCATGACGGCCGAATCAATCTGCTTCATGACTTGACCCTAGGCCAGCCCCTCCCCCGGCGCCCTTGGGCCCGTGACAGCGAAAAGCCCGCAGGGAGATCAAACCGATGCGGCCTCCGCTGCCAGACAGTCGGTGCGGGCAGCCGCAAGACGGTTGGCCCAGGCCGCCGCGTGGGCCTGATTGGCGGCCTGTTGGGAGCCATCCTCGGAGTCCAGGGCAAAAGGGAAGGTGCCCTCAATCGCCGCGTTGGTCACGCAGAACATCGACTTCTGGAAGCTCATGGCGATCTTGACGCGTACGTCACCCTCGCCCCGGGTGCGTTCGCGATACAGATCATGCAATCGCTGGGGCAGATGGCGATACATGTCCTGCATCAACAAGCTGGGGGGAATCCCGGCACCCATGGTGGGCAAAGGGTCGGCATAGAGGGCTCCGTAGCTGAATTGACCCTGATCCGGGGAGATCTGCTGAGCTTGGGCGTTGAAGGACACTGTGCCCAAGAAGGGAGTACCGCGCAGAAAGACCGCTTCGACATAGGGCACCGCCACATCGACCAGAAAGGTGAGCTGGGCCTCGGGAGGAAGCACCCAGAAATGCTCACCGTTGATCTCAACCCCGTAGGTGATGGGCTGAGCGCTGGCGGCCACCAGCCCCCGGCGCAGGAGGTCGACGACATCACGAATTGAGGTGACGTTGCCTTGGGCCTCGGCCTCGGCCAGATCAATGAACAGATCGCTCATCACCCGCCAGAATTGACCAAGGGCATGGGTGGTGGCAGCGGCCCTGATCGCCTCAGGCAAAAAGTTGCGAAACAGGGGATGTAGAACAGCCAGCAGGGGATCGCTCTTGGTCTTACGGGCAATGATGGCAGCGCTGTTTTGGGCAAAGGCGTCGCTATCGAGATAGGCATCGAGTCCACCAGTGCCATGCCAAAGCATGGTTTTCATGCAATATTCAGCGTATTCAAAATTAATGCGATCATGGCAAAGATGGCGCCAAATCTTTTCGGGATTAATCTCACCATCAAAGAAACGAAAGACCGGTAAAGGGTTGAGGAATTGGCTTTCGGCTTGATAAATTAAATTGCGGCTGTAGGCGTCAAGGACCTCGCCGTAACTATGCAAGACATCAACCACCTCGATGCGATTCGACTCACTTTCAGCTAGCAGCGTCTGACCAGAGAGCAACGGATCTTGCAGCTCAAGGGAGCTGGGCATGGGACCTCGATAGGTCAGCAGCTCAGAAATGACTGGCATCAGCCCACACTCCCAGAGTTGATCAGAGCAAACATGTCACCCAGATGGGCCATGGCGATGCTGGTGCTTTCACTGATATTGCCCAGACCGGAGGGCAGTAGTCCAAGGGCGACCACACCAAGGGCAAGAGCGATGGCTGGAATCGTCTCGCGAGGAGCAACGGCCGCGAGGCGGATGTCAAGCCGGCGATCGGTCTGGGGATCGACAGGTGGTGTGACGGCCAAGCGCCCGAAGAAGGCCCGGTTGACCAGCAAAAGGAAATAGACGGCGGTGAGACCCGATCCCACCATGCAGAGCAAGGTCGCGAGAGGGAAACGGGCGAAACTGCCCCGAAACACCAGGAACTCAGAAATGAAGCCCGCCATTCCAGGCATCCCGGCGCTGGCCATGACGCCAAGGGTCATCAAGGTGCCGGTGAGGGGCAAGCCCCTTTCGGGATTGAGCAAGCCACTTAAGACATCAAGATCACGGGTGCCGGTCTTGCGGTAGACAATGCCGACCAGCAAAAACAACAGGGCTGAAATCAAGCCATGGCTCACCATCTGGAACACCGCCCCTAGGAGACTGACGGGAGTGGCGGCGGCGGCAGCCAGCAGGATGTAACCCATATGCCCAACGGAGCTATAGGCCACCATGCGTTTCATGTCCCGCTGGGCAATGGCCGCCAGGGATCCGTACAACACGGAAACCGCCGCCCAGATCGCCAGCCAGGGGGCCAAAAGGGCCCAGGCCTCGGGAAACAATCCCAGGCAGAACCTCAGCAGGCCATAGGTGCCCAACTTCAAGAGCACTCCTGCTAGCAACACCGATACCGGGCTCGACGCCTGGGTGTGGGCATCGGGCAACCAGCTGTGGAAAGGGAACAGGGGGATTTTGATGCCGAAGCCCACCAGAAGGGCCCCGAGCAGCAGCAGTTGGCTGCCCATCGCCAAGCGTTCACTGTCGATGGGGGTGATACTGAAATCAGCCACCCCACTCAACAGGGCCAATCCCAGAAAGGCCCCAAGAATCAGCACCCCTGAGACGGCGGTAAACAGCAAAAATTTGGTAGCCGCCGCGGCGCGATCGACACCACCCCAGATGGAAATCAATAACCAGAGTGGGATGAGCTCCAGTTCGTAAAACAGGAAAAACAACAGCAGGTTGCCGGCCATGAAGGCGCCATTGACGGCGCCACTGATGATCAACACCAAGGCGAAATAAAGCCTGGGCCTTTGACTGATGTCCCTGGTGCACACCACGGTCACCAAACTCAAGGCGGCATTGATCAACAAAAGTGGCAGGGACAGGCCATCGATGCCTAGGCGATAGTCGAGACCAAGACCAGGCAACCACGGCAGAGATTCAACCAGCTGCAGACCAGGCAGCGATGGATCGTAAGCCAGGAGTAACGCAAGGCTCCACAAAAGCTGAGCAATCAGCACCACCAGGGCAACGGCCCGCAGGCGACCAGGCGAGCTCTGCTGGGGCCAGAGCAGCAACAGCAAACTACCGAGAAAAGGAATCAGCAGTAAAACAGTCAGCATCATGAGGCCGCCCTCAGCCAGGCGAGGCTGCCAAAGAGAAGGACAATCGCAACGAGCACGGTCAACACGTAGCTCTGCAATTGACCACTCACCCCAAGTTTCAATCCCTCGGCGCTGGCCAGGGAGAATCGACCAACGCGGCGGACGAATCCATTAACAATAATCTGCTCGAAACGATTGATGAATTGCGATAGTCCTGCCACCCAGGCCACAATGGTGGCTCTGTAAATGCGATCGGTGTAGAAATCAAAGGCCAATAAATCCTGCAAAGTGCGCAGGGGCTTCACGATCGAGCGGGACCAGAAACGATCCAGGCGCACCAGGCATCCCGCCACCAAACCAGCAAGGCCAGAAACCACCACAAGCAAACTGGATTGCAGCGAGACCGGAAGGATGCCAGGGGAAGGATCAAAGCGGGCGATGATCAGCGGAGCCAGCAACACAATCACCATCAGGCTGACCATGGGCACCGCCATCAGCCAATTGACCTCAGGTGTGCGCTTGGTTTTGGCATGGGGCACATCAAGAAACACCTGGCGAAAGACGCGGACCAGGTTGAAGGCAGTCAGACCCTGGACCAACAGCACAACGGCGGCAAAGAAGGGGGCCTGAAGCGACAAGCGATCCACCATCAATCCGTAACACCAGAAGCACCCCAGCGGCAGAATGCCGGTCAATCCCGCCGCCGCCACCAGATAGGCACCGGTGGTGGCGGGCATGCGGCTGCCGAGCCCACCCAATTCGGTGATGTCCTGGCAGTTGGTGGTGGAGATCACACTTCCCACACTCATGAACAGCAGGGCCTTGGCCAGCCCGTGGGCCAACAACAGCAGCAAGGCCACCACAGGCTGTTGCAAGGCGATGGCAATGAAGACCAGGCCGAGGATGGAACTGGTGCCATAGGAAAAGGTGCGTTTTAGATCGACCTGGGCGATGGCCACCAGGGCTCCGCCAACGGCGCTGATGGTGCCCACTGCCAGCAAGACATCCACAGCCAGGGGCGACAGCTTGAGCAGGGGCATGAGCTTCAGCAGCACCAATGCTCCGCAGGTCACCACCGCCGAATTGCGCAGGATCGAGGCGGGATTCGGGCCCTCCATGGCCTCATCGAGCCAGAGATGCATGGGAAACTGAGCGCATTTTCCCATGGGACCGGCGATCAGACCCAGGCACAACAGCGTGGCCGCAAAGGGAGTGATGGCAGCCCTCGTCTGACTGGCGCCCGCCCAGGCGTAGAGATCTGGAAATTCGAGCGAGCCCGCCCAGGCGGAGAGGGCCACCACGGCCATCAACAACAGAACATCCCCTACGCGCTTGGTGAGGAAGGCATCCCGGGCGGCTGTGACAACCAGAGGCTGCGCATACCAAAATCCCACCAAAAGATAGGTGGAAAGAGTGAGCATTTCCAACAGGAAATAGCTCATAAATAGATTGCTGCTTAACACCACCCCCGCCATCGCCCCTTCAAAAAAACCCACCAGGGCGTAAAAACGGGCCAAGGACCAATCCTTGTCCAGATAGCCAAGCGCAAACACCTGGCAAAGCACACTCATCGTGGTCACCATTTCCAGGGCGGCCAGATTGGTGAGCGAAAGATCAAAGCCGATTTTCAGGTTCAGGTCGGCGATCTGAAACCAGTTCAACTCAAGCAGGTGAGGCCCCGTCCGCAGGACCTCGCGGAACACCAGGCTGCCATGGACCAGGGCCACCACAGAAAGCAGCAAATTCAAATAGGCCGCTGGCCTCGGACCCTGGCGCTTGATCCAGCCTGTCGCCCAGGGAAGAGACAGGAGAACGCCGCTGAACCCATAGAGCGGGATCAGCCAAGCGGTTTGCAACGGCAGGGGCAGGGCTTGGGGCAAAGGAAACGATTCACACGACTGGGTCCGCAGGCAAGGCTGCCAGCGCTGGAATCTAGTCAGTGGCAGGCCCAGCCGTCTGGGTCAAACCCTGGTCCACTCGATCAGGTGCTCGTCAGAAGGAAGCGTGCTGGGGCTCAGCAAAGGAGGCCGAGCCGGGCAGGGCCGCCAACCATTCCTGCAATTCCTGGCCATGGTTGGATTCCTCCTGCCAGAGGGCCGCAAAGAAGTCCCGGTTGTCGCTGTCGCTGATGGCTTCGCAGAAACGGAACGCTTCGGCGTAGTGCTCGATCAGGTCCACCTCAAGAACGGCATCCAGTCGCAGCAGGCCCTCTAGATCTGGCGCATGGCTAACGGGTTTCAACTGGGAGGCCCCAGGGGCAAGACCGAGCTGCAACATGCGTTGCACGATGCGCTCGGCATGCTGCATCTCCTCGACCGTCTCGTGGCGAAAACGAGCTGCGGCGTCGAGATCACCCCCGAGTTCAGCCAGGCAAGCCTGGGTCATGTACTGCTGGACGGCGGAAAGTTCGAGACTCAAGGCGCGGCCCAGGTAACCCGAGACGCGCGGATGAACGGCGACCATGGAGCTCAAAGACGACGGGGACCTTCGCTGGCGATGAGGGCCGGCTCCACTTCAGAGTGGGGACGGGCAATGATGTGGGCGGCCACCAGTCCGTCGCCCACCCGCTCGCAGGCATCGGCACCGGCGCGAACGGCGGCGTTCACGGCACCGGTTTCACCGCGAACCATGACGGTGACATAGCCACCACCCACAAATTCACGAGCCACCAGGGTAACTTCCGCCGATTTGGTCATGGCGTCAGCCGCCTCGATCGCCGGCACGAGACCGCGGGTTTCAATCATGCCGAGGGCAATGCCCTGCACTGAGGAGGCCATGGGAAAAGGGGTAAGGGAAATCGATGAACCGGACGGGATGCCGCCGCTGAGGGAAGACCCACCAGCGGCAGGCGAAAGGCCAGCCTTGAGAGCGCCACCAGCTGCCGACTGGCCTGAGCCGGCAGGGGAATTGGAGGCAGATGCGGCGGCCTTGGATGCTCTGGCAGACGCAGTCGCCAGGGCTGTGCTGCTGGAACGGCTGGAGCGAGACGGGACCGAACGGGTCGCCCTGGATGGGGTGGTTCGGCTCGTCGACGCGGGCCCGCTGGTGGCCGCGGGCAAGACGCGGGAGGCCGGAATCTCCGCAGGCGCCTTGGAATCGTTGACGGGTTGGGAGGGGATGTCCACAGTGACGCCGTAGGTCCCCACGGCAACGGGTGCGTCGTTGGAAGATTGGGCTTCGGGAGCTGACGCCTCCACGGTGGGAAGCGGGGTGGCGGAAGACACCACCGGGGTGGCGGCCTCGTAGGCCAGGGGCAAGGTCACCGATTCCTCCTTGGTCTCCTTAGGAGCGACAGAAGGCTGGACTGATTGGGCCGCAGCCTTGGCAGGCCCACTGGCAGCCCGTCGCCGGGCAGGGCTGCGGCCGGATCGTGGGGTGCTGTTGGCCATGGCGAAAAGGAAGGGTGAAAGGTGACGGACACGAAACGGACCCCAATGTGGGGGTCACGTGAGAGGGCGGAACTTACCCGTCGGGTTCCCAGAAATCGATGATCCCGCCGATGGTGAGGTCGGTCATTACGGCGGGATCAGGGCAGGCGAGACGCGCGGCGCTGCCGCTGGTGGTGAACACCCAGTTGCCGATGGCGGCGCCAACGGGATCGACCGCCACACTGAGCTTGCCCTTGGAGGTGCGTAAAACGCGCAGATTCATATGGCTCAACCCCTCAACCCGATGGGTGCAGACCAGCGAGCCCGCCACCTGCATGATCTCCATCAGGACTTGCCTCCGGCAGGGCTTGAACTTGATGGAGCGCCAGAGGCGGCCGTCGGGGCGACCGTGGCCTTGCCGGCGTCCGGGTCCCAATGGTCAATGATCCCGACAATCGTCAGGTCGCTGGGATAGGACTTGCTGCCAGCCGCCTCGCGAGCGGCGGAGCTGCCGACACAGATCACCCAATCACCGGGAACACAACCGACGGCATCGACGGCCACCTTCTGGGTACTGCCATCAAGAACGACCTGAAGATGCTTGTGCTCAAAATCAGGAATGCGATTGGTTGAAACAAGCGGTTTAACAACTTTGCAGATCAACATCTCAATGTCCTCCCACTGTAGCGAAGCTAATGGTTGAGCCTACTGCTTCCGCCGGAACATGACGATCCTGATCGCGAATCGTGAGCAGGGCGTGCAATAAACCCTGCGCATAAAGATCATGGTAGCGATCTTCAATGGCAGCCTGCACCCTCTTGGCGTGGCGAATGGCCCGATCCCTGGCCCCCGGAACAGTGCCGTGGTAATCAAAACGAACGACAACAGGCACAGGAAGACCGCGGGAGACGTTCAGTCCCCGAAAGATCTTGACGCCGACATCCAGGTCGGCGGCACCTTCCTCGACCGTATCCATGTAGGCGAAGTAGGTGAGATTGCGCAGGTGGATTTCCTTGAAACCGATGCCCACGCCAATGAAGCGTTCGGCGTGACCAGCATCGGCGTAATGGCAATCTTGATGGTATTGGCGCACGTAATCAATCTGGGAAAAGTTGTTGGCCAGCAGGCGCACGATCAGTTTCACCATGCCTGGATCCGGCGTGGCTGCGGCAGCCTCAAGCACCAGCTCTTCGAGGCGAAGCAACGCCTTTTCGGCGCTGAGTTCCCGGGTGGCCTGATACACCTCTTCGGCAGCCAGCCAGCGATCGAGACGGGTGGTGCCATCGAGTCCGGGCACATGCACCCTGAGGGCATCGGTGTCGGTGTCGATGCCGAGTAAGAGCAGATCGACCGAGGCACCGCAACAGAAGCTGTTTTCGACGGCCTCCTGAAAGTCGCTCAGCCGTTGCAGTCCACAGGCGGCGGCGGCGGCATCGTTACTACCATGGGCCGCGCAGCCTTCATGGGAGGGATCGCGGGAGCTGAAGTGATAGAGAACAACCTTGAGGTAGCGGGTGTCGTCATGGGCAGGATTGGGACGACCCTCGCGGTAGCGGAGATGCTCGGTCTTCACCCAGCGGTTGACCGTATTTTCGACATCGAACAGGGCGCCGGCATGGGGTCTGCGGCGCACAGAGCTGTAGGGCAGCCGCAGGGCAAAAGCGATGGCATGGGCGAGGCGACCATCGGCACAGGGGGTCACATCGAGGAGATGAAAGCCGCAGGACAGCAAAAAGGCATCGAAGGCCTCAGCATCGTCACTGCCGGGACAGGCCCCAAGGGGATCCTGCTCAAAAAAAGCGGCGCTGGTCTGCTCGTAGGTTTCAAACACACACCAGGCGAACAGGGTGCGCATATCAAGCTGGGTGACCCAGGCACGCTCCAAAATTGGTAGCGGCAGGGTGTAACCCAGTTCGGCCTGGGCCACAGATTGGGCTTGGGGAATGAAATCGCGCTCGTGCTGCAGGGCAGAAATCTTCTGCAGGACAGGCACGATGCGGTCGAAGGCGGCCTTGACCCTGCTGTCGTAGGCGTGCAAGGCCGCATTGCGAGCCCCGTCGCTGAGGGGATGGAGCCCGCCGAATCGGCGCACAACCGGGGTTGGCGGGGCCGCAGGGGCCTTGATGGAAGGGGCTTCAGGGAGGGGGGAGGCCAAAGGAGCCTGAATCTGGGACTCGGAAGGCTCCGACGCCAGCGACTGACTCTGGCGAAGGTCCTCGCTCTGGCGAGGTTCCCTGTTCAGGCGAGAGACTTGGTACGCGCCTGGATCGGTGGCAGGAGGAGGGGTGACCGGGACAGCGGCGTCGGCTAACTCGGCGCTGACCGGGCTGGGACGCCGCCGCGGAGCCGTCGGAGCCAGAACCCGGATTGAGGTGGAGGCCGGACGGCGAGGGGGCATGGTGATCAGCCCCGAGCGCCGCCGGAGACGGTGATCAACGATCCGGCCTGGGTATTGCCGCTGGCCCCGGTGATGCGACTGACGGGCTCGGGGAGCTCCTCATTGCGCTTGGATTGGTAGGAGGGCATCGCCGTGATGGGTCCTGGACGGGTGGGGTTGCGGCGACGGGCCGAAGCACCCTCGGTGCCGGTGACGTGTTTGCCCCGGTTCCAGTCATCGCCGGTGATCGAAAGGCCGGAGGACTGACCCTCACCCGTGATCCGGGAGGTCTGGCGTCCGGAGGGATCAACCTTGGCGGCTGGAGCACTTTCCGCCGCAGGCGCCAGGGCGGAGCCCGCCAGGGCACTGCCCGCGGCGAGGGCCTTGCGGGGCACCGAAGGACCGCGGCGATCGAAACGGAACTGCTCGGTGCCGGTGACCTTGTCGTTGGCCATGTCGAAGGGACCGGTGATGCGTCCACCGAACTCATAGGTGCTGCCCGTCACACAGCCGGTGCGGTCGCGCTCGACCTGGGCCACCCGGGCGGGGGATTGGACACTGAACTCCTGCCAGGGTTCAGCCGCAAGGGACTGGGGAAAGTCAGCGTCGTTTTCCTGGGCGGCGCCACACACGGCGCGGGTCTGATCGGCGCCGATGTACTGGGTTCCGGAAATGACCTCACAGGCGCCCCGCTCAGCACCGGTCATCACTCCGCCGATGCCGGGTTGGATCCCGGTCATGACGGTGCCCATGCGAACGGGAGTGCGCTTGCGCACGCTATTCACTTGGTCGGTGCTGCACCAGCCACCGGCCTGCTCAAGACCCGCGTAGGGGGTTCCGGTGACGGCCTTGCAGGTGCCCGGTTCGTCACCGGTCACCAGCTCACTGCGGCCTGTGCGGGTGCCACTGACCACCTGGTTGCGGTTGGTGATGCTGAAACCCACCTTGGCCGCTTCCGGAGGGGCGCTGATGCCACAGAACGCTTGATATTGCTGGTTGCCGACGTACTCATCGCCCGTGACCAGGCGGCAGGAGCCAGGCTCATCGCCGGTCACCCGTTCACTGCGGCCCACCGAGGTGCCGGTGATTCCGGTTCCTCGCAGGGTCTGAAGTTGACTGACCTTGCTGGGGGCCTTGCCTGGTAGCTGATTCTGTTGACCGACGTACTGATCACCGGAGAGTTGGCGACCCGAGCCGCTCTCGTTACCGGTGACCCGCTCGGAGCGGCCCACCATGACACCGGAGACAGCCTGGCCGCCGGCGGTCAAACCATGACCGACCTTGCGGGGACTGGATTGGGAGACGCCGCAGTAAGCGGCATCTTGATTGGCGGAAACGTATTCGGTGCCGGTCACCAACTTGCAGGTGCCCGGTTCGTCGCCGGTCACCTTCTCGGAGCGGCCCACTTCATTGCCCGTGACACGGTTGCCCTGGGTGGTGGCCGAGACCCTGACCTTGGCCGGCTGGGTTCCCAGGGGACCGGTCTGGCAGAAGGTGTTGAAAATCTCAGCCCCCATGTACTCGGTGCCTGTGACGGCGCGGCAGGTTCCGGCTTCGTTGCCCGTAGTCGCCAGGGAACGATTCGCCTGAGTACCGGTCACGGTCTGACCCTGGCTGGTTTCGGTGACGCCCACCTTCCAGCTCGCCTCAGCGGCTGCGGCCAATTGAGCGCCTTTGCGGTTGGGTCCGCAGGGACGACAACCACCCCCATTGCGAGCTGTGCCGGCCGAACCGACCTTGCTCTTGAGTTCGCGAACTTTTTGGGCCAACTCGCGGGTGGTCAGGTCGGGATTGGCCTGGCGTGCAACGGAGGCAGCGGTGGTGCTGGTGGGAGCCGCAGCTGACTTACCCCGCTTGGAGAGGGCCTCTCGGCGGGCCAGCACCAAGGCGCGGCTGGGGTTGTACTGGGCGGAGCGCTTGCCGGCGGCGCGGCGATCAGCGGCGGCGTTGGCGGCATTTTCCGAGCCATTGCGACCGGATTGGCTGCGGCCACGGGCTGCGCTGCTGCTGAGCGAGAGCGATGCAGCGGCAGATGGTTTGGCTTCGGCGGGGGATGCCTGGGCCACCACAGGGGTTGCGGGGGGCTGCTGGCGAGCCGCATCGCTGCGGGTGCGATCGCGGGAATTATCGGCGCGCTTGCCGCGGCGGGAGAGGGCCTCGCGGCGGGCCAAGACCAAATCACGACTGGGATTGGGAATCGCTCGGGCAGGGCTGCGACGGGACTCGGCCGTCCGGTTGGACAGGTCAGGGCCCGGCCGCGATGAAGCGGTGCCGAGGGATCTGGCTCTGACGGGCGTCGTCGTGGCAGGCACGCTGGCCACTGGCGCTGCAGCCACAGGGGTTGGCGCCGCCGCACCGGCTTCGGTGCGGGTCGGGCGGGCATCGGCGGCGCTCCGCACCCGCACCGGGGCGGAATTGAAGCGACCTTCGGCTTTCTTGCCGCCGTTGGTCAGTGCTTTACGCCGCTCCAGAGCAGCTTCACGACTGGTTGTACTGGCCATGTCCGCCCGGAAATGAAGGAAATAACAAAATCTTGAAACAGCCTGCCTGGGAAGAGCCGGCTGATCTCCTTAGAGGAAACCAGCCGGAATCAGGCTGAACTGCCGATGACAATCACACGAAATGTGATTTCGTTAGTGAGTCGCGTTCAGCGACCTTCGAAGACAACGAAGCAAGAACCCTGGCTTTGGGTGTAGGCGTCGTAACCAACCAAACGAACGTGGTGGTCGGGATAAGCGCGATGGCAAGCCTCGAGCTCATTAACAATCACCCCAAGATCCTTTTCACCGAAGAAAGGAAGTTTCCAATAGGACCAATAGGTGGCCATGGAGCGACTGGGATGAACATGCTCGATCAGGGGGCTCCAACCCTGAGCGATGATGTAGGCGATTTGATCGTAGATCTCGTCCTGGGTCATCGGCGGGAGGAAGCCGAAGGTCTCCAGGGTGGCGACTGTTTGATAGTCACCCACGGTGCTCTTGAAGGGCATGGGGTTCCTTGACGGAGGGATGGGGTCAGCGCCGAAGCGCAAAGTCCTTGAAAAGGTTGGTGATAAGGATCAGAGACCCAATCGGCCAACGAGTAGGGAATGGGGGCAGAAGCCGTATAGAACTACGGTCTACCCCAACTCCCTGGTTTCTACTGGACGTCGAGTTTGTCGACGGTGTCGAACTCAAACTTGATTTCTTTCCAGGTTTCCAGGGCGATCGCCAGCTCGGGGCTGTGCTTAGCGGCCTCGGTCAGGATGTCGCGGCCTTCCTTTTCAATCTCGCGACCGGCATTGCGGGCCTTGACGCAGGCTTCGAGGGCCACACGGTTGGCGGCGGCGCCAGCGGCCGAACCCCAGGGGTGGCCGTGGGTACCACCACCGAACTGGAGCACCGAATCATCGCCAAAGATGGCGACCAGGGCCGGCATGTGCCAAACGTGGATACCACCGGAGGCCACGGCGAAAACGCCGCCCATCGAACCCCAGTCCTGATCGAAGAAGTTACCGCGGGTGCGATCTTCGGGAACGAAGGATTCACGCAGTTGGTCGATATAACCGAGGGTGGTCTGACGATCACCTTCGAGTTTGCCCACCACGGTGCCGGTGTGCAGCTGGTCACCACCGGAGAGGCGCAGGCACTTGGCCAACACACGGAAGTGAATGCCGTGCTTGGGATGGCGGTCGATCACCGCGTGCATGGCACGGTGAATGTGCAGGAGCATGCCGTTTTTGCGGCACCATTTCGCTAGACCGGTGTTAGCGGTGAAACCTCCGGTGATGTAATCGTGCATGATGATGGGCTGACCCAGTTCCTTGGCGAACTCGGCCCGCTCATACATCTCTTCAGGAGTGGCGGCGGTGCAGTTGAGGTAGTGCCCCTTCTTCTCACCGGTTTCTTCCTGAGCCGAGCGCACAGCCTCAGCGACGAATTCAAAACGATTCTGCCAGCGTTGGAAGGGCTGGGAGTTGATGTTTTCGTCGTCCTTGGTGAAGTCAAGGCCACCGCGCAGGCATTCGTACACCACCCGGCCGTAGTTCTTGCCGGAAAGACCAAGCTTGGGCTTGATGGTGCAACCCAGCAGGGGACGGCCGTACTTGTTCATGCGATCCCGCTCAACCACGATGCCGTTCGGGGGACCCATGCAGGTCTTGATGAAGGCGAGGGGGAAGCGGATGTCCTCCAGACGCAGGTGACGGAGGGCCTTGAAGCCGAACACGTTGCCCACCAGGGAGGTGAGAACGTTGGTGATCGAGCCTTCTTCGAATAGATCGAGAGGATAGGCAATAAAGGCATAGAACGATTCCTTGTCGCCAGGAACGTCTTCGATGCGGTAGCAACGGCCTTTGTAAAAATCGAGGTCGGTCAGTAGTTCTGACCAGACGGTCGACCAGGTGCCTGTGGAAGATTCGGCGGCCACGGCGGCGGCCACTTCTTCACGGGGAACGCCTTCTTGGCCGGTGCATTTGAAGCAGGCCAGCAGGTCGGTGTCGAGGGGGACGTAGTCGGGAGTCCAATACGTGTCGCGGTACTCCTTGACCCCGGCGTCGTACTTCTTGCTCATGGATGTCTCCGGTTGGTTCGTGTGAATGGATGGGAAAATCAGCGCTTCAGGCGCCTATCCACTCAGTCCTTGGAACCCAGGCCGAAGCTGCTGTTGAGAGCAGGTTCAACTTCGCGGTGGGGGCGGGCAATGATGTGGGCGGCAACCAAGCCATCACCCACGCGCTCACAGGCATCGGCACCGGCGCGAACGGCAGCGTTCACGGCACCGGTTTCGCCACGGACCAAAACGGTGACGTAGCCACCACCGACGAATTCACGTCCGATCAGACGCACTTCGGCAGCCTTGGTCATGGCATCAGCGGCTTCGATGGCCGGGACCAGGCCTCGGGTTTCAATCATGCCGAGGGCGATGCCCATGGTTTCGTTTGCCATTACCTGCTCCTGGAGGAAGGGGGTGGAATGTTCGTGAGCAACCCTGCTCTGCCACGTTGCCCCGCGTCAAGCCATTTCGAACCGGCTCACCATCATGGTTTCCAGGATTTCTTATAAGCCTGGCTTATGAAATAGCCCTTGATGCCAAAGAAATGCTGGCGCACCAATGGTTTCCAGGCACACATCACTCAGAAGCGCTCGGCACTCGAAACAAAGCCAACCCCGCCAAATCGCTTCAAGATCGGTTGAACAAGCGGGCGCAGGCTCTCCAGTTGGTTGATGTCACAGAACACGACGATGTGGGCATTGGCCCCCAGTCCGCTGAAATCCATAGCCTCGGAGATCTCCCCGCCCTCACCGGATCCTGTGACGTGACGCATCACAGACCAACCGGGAGCACCGGCCTTGCGGAGGGCCTTGCAGACCCGATCGACTTCGCGTTCGCTGACAAAAAAATCGATTCGCTGCATTGGTGATGGAAATGGTGATTGAATTGAATGGTAAAAAGCCTAATTTAATTTGCGGGGATGAAACGCTGCACCAGCGTCAAGTAGAGCGGAATGCCAATGACCACGTTGAAGGGGAAGGTCAGCCCCAGGGCCGTCGAGATGTAGAGGCTGGGATTGGCCTCCGGCACGGTCATGCGCATGGCGGCCGGAACAGCGATATAAGAAGCACTGGCACAAAGCACCATGAACAGCAGGGCATCCCCCTGGGGTAACCCCAACAATTTGGCGATGCCCAATCCGAGCGTGGCATTGACCAGGGGGGCCAACACGGCAAAACCGATCAGGAAGGAACCCGCCTTGCGAAGGTCTTGGAGGCGCTGGGCTGCGACAAGACCCATGTCAAGCAGGAAAAAACAGAGGGCTCCATAGAACAGTTTTTCAGTGAATGGAGCCATTTTCTCAACGCCTGCCTCGCTGAAAGCACCAACCAGAACACCAATTACTAGACTACCAATTAACAAAAACACAGACCCGTTGAGGAAGGCTTCCTGCAAAATCTCTCGCCAGCGAAGGGTACCGGAATCACCCCCTTTATCGGCGTACAATTTGGCTAGAATAATGCCAACAACAATGGCCGGTGATTCCATTAACGCCAGGGCCGCCACCATGAAGCCATCGAAATCCAGATGCAAGACATTCAAAAAACTCTCGGCCGTAATAAAAGTCACGGCGCTGATTGAACCGTAGGAGGCCGCTACAGCCGCAGCATTGGCGGAGTCAAGTTTAAGTCGAAGCACAAAAAAACATATCAATGGCACCGCCAGGGCCATGAAGATGGCCGCCCCAATTGTCATGAACACCGGCGCACCGAGACCACTGTGGGCCAGTTCGATACCGCCTTTAAAGCCAATAGCTAGTAACAAATACAGCGAGAAGAGCTTGGGCAGCGGCGAGGGAATTTCCAGATCGGACTTCAACAGAACCGCCAGCACCCCCAGGAAAAAGAACAAAACCGGCGGTGACAGCAGGTTCTGCAGCACAAGGCTTGACTGCATCTCTTTGACCTCCTCGCATTCGAAACTGCCGTCAAGCTAAGGGCAGAGCGCCGCCCCAAGGTCAGGAGGCGCTCAAAGTTGGCGACCAGGACAACCATCTGTGACGAATTTCCCTAATCTCCCTTTCGAGGCAGGAACCCTGGTGTTTGCCGGGGGTGGAATGTTCAACCCGTCCCTGCCTCACCCCATTCCCCGGGGCCTCCGCTCTGGGAGAATGGGTTTTTGCTACTCCTGCTTGCCTTCGCGCCCCCTGCCCGTGCTGGTGGTTGCCAGTGGCAATCCCCATAAGGTGGCTGAAATCGCCTCCATGCTTGCTGTTGTCGATCTCGAGGTCCGCCAGCAACCCCAGGGGATTGACATCGAAGAGACTGGCACTACCTATGCGGCCAACGCCCGCCTTAAGGCCGAGACCGTTGCCCGACTCACCGGCCAGTGGGCCCTTGCGGATGACTCGGGCCTTGAGGTCGACGATCTCGGAGGAGCTCCGGGTCTGTATTCAGCCCGTTACGCCCCCACGGATCAAGAGCGGATCGCCAGGCTCCTGGGCGAACTGGGCGACTCCCTCTATCGCGGTGGATGTTTCATCAGTGCCATGGCCCTCGCCGATCCCGAAGGACGCACGCGCCTGGAGGGCTGTGGGATTTGCCACGGCATCATCTTGAGTCATCCCCAGGGCCAGGGGGGCGGCTATGACCCCATATTCTGGGTGCGGGAAGCGGGCTGCACCTACGCCCAGATGTCGGACCATCTCAAGGCCCGCCTGGGCAGTCGGGGCAAAGCCGCCCGCCAGATGGCACCGGGGCTGCGGCAGTTGCTCGGTTTGGACTGAGTTCCAAGACCCAACCGCGGCAGGCTTGTTCGGGGGGCCAACCAAGCACCAGCATGGTCGTCAACAACACGATCCACGCCCCATGGCGCCGCATTCACCCATCGTGACCCGGGCCGCCATCGCCCTGGGCAGCAACATCGGCGATTCGGCCTCGATTCTGGAGCAGGCCCTCGACACCCTCGATCAGCACCCCCAGGTCTCCCTGGTGAGCCATTCCAGTTGGTACCGCACCGTGCCCGTTGGGCCGGTTCAGGATGACTTTCTCAATGGCTGTGCCTTGCTGGACACTGAACTGGAAGCAGAGGCCTTGCTAGAGCTGCTCCTAAGCACCGAACAGGACTTCGGACGGGTGCGCCTGCAGCACTGGGGCCCCCGCAGCCTCGATCTGGATCTGATTCTGTATGGCGACCAGGTGATTGCCACCGAACGGCTGCAGGTGCCCCATCCCCGCATGGCAGAGCGGTCGTTTGTCCTGACGCCCCTGGCCGAAATCGCTCCCGCCTGGATCGAACCCACCAGCGGCATGACCATCAGCGAGCTGGCCAGCCAACTTGGTGAGGAGGGAATTCTGGAGCAAATGGCTGCAACCTAAACGGTCAGAACCAACCTTCCCCATTCAGGGGGTACAGAGCGTTTCCGTAGGCGCCCTCCTAATCCGGTTCCAGTCCTTGCTCGACCTACGTGGGCCCTTGAATACTCACAAGGCACCGCCAGGCAACCGTTGCGCCGGGGACATCGCCCTTAATTCTGAAAACCCCAACGATGGCTTCTTACTTCAGGCTTGTTGCGCTTCTGGCCAGTTCCTTGGCCACCATCCCCCTCCCGGCCTCAGCCTTGAGCTGGCAGTGGTCTTACCTGCGTCCGGCTGACGCTGAGGGCCCCGCAGTTCATGCCTTTGGCACACTCATCACCACGGAAAGTCCTGATGCTAGCGGGTTCTATACCATCAACTCCGTAATGGGTGAACGTAATTCGGTACTGATCAATGGATTGCTGCCGGCCGGTTCGGTGGCTCCAGGTAATTGCTATGCCATCGATACCTGCTATGCCTCAGACAACCTGTTTCGAGCAAGTCAGAGTGGTGCTGCTCAGCTGACCTCAAATGGATTCAATGTTGCCTTTGTCGATGGCAGCTATGCCAACTATTTCTTCGCCAATTACCTTACTCCTCCCACCTATCTGGAGTTCTACTCCGTACCTCCTTTTGCTTTCATCCCGCCTACTGGCCCTCAGTCACCCGATTCCGAATTGAAGGGGGTTTTTGTGGCAAACCCGGTCCCACAGGCCCCCTGCCGATGGCTGGCTTGTGCATCGGCCTGGGCTGGGCTCGTCAACTGCGTCGAAAGAGACTATCCCAAACTCAAAATAGGTAACAACGAAAAAACCAGCTTTATGAACAATATTCAGCCACAATATGGTTCTCGATACAATTGTTGACCAGTCGTTCCGTGAAATGATTCAGGGGAAAGGTGAGTGCTTGTTCCGGTGGCACCCAAGCCCACTCAACGATCTCCTCATTA
>JBEIVL010000061.1:0-4912 GCA_040373885.1 Aphanothece sp. | reverse complement strand
CGCGAGGTGGTAATGGTGCGGCGCCGCCAGGGGGGCGATGTCGCCCTGGTGGCAGCCGACGAGTTGGAAGGTCTGCTGGAAACGGCTCACCTGCTGCGCTCGCCCTGTAACGCAGCCCGGCTCCTCTCAGCCCTGGAGCGCGCCCACGGCGACAGCCTTCCCGCCCTTCGCCTGGAAGATCTTGAGGCCCAGCTGGAGGCATGAGCACTCAGCGCGAAGCGGTCTGCCATCCGGAGTTTCTGGAGGACCTGCAGCACTGGATCGAGACTGATCGGCGCCATGCCAGGCAGAATCCTCGCCGCACCGCTCGCCGCCTGCTGGAGCTGATGAAGGCCGTGCTGCGCGATCCGTTCAGCGGCATCGGCAAACCGGAACCGCTCAAATATCTCGGCTCAGGGGTCTGGTCGCGCCGAATCACCCAGGAGCACCGCTGCGTGTATCTCGTGAAGGCTGACCGCGTCGAGTTTCTGCAGGAGCGCTACCACTATTGATGCAGGAGATGACTAGAACCCTTGCTCAGGGCTGATGGCCAGGTACATCCCCTAGGCTGGGCGCTGTAACGCCAGATTCATTCGCGTTTGGTATGGCGCAAGCTTCTGCTCGATGAGCTCCCAGTACGCCCTGATCGCTGGCCAGTGGCCGGAGCTGCATGAAGAGGCGCTCAAGGTCTAGCAGTTCGCCCTCTCCGATCCCCGCACCGCCTGCTTCTACGCCCGCCGCACGATCGAGCTGCTGGTGGAGTGGGTCTACGACAACGATTCCCAGCTGGAGAGGCCATACGGCGCCCAAACGCTGGCGGATCTGATCTACGCGCGGGTCTTTTGCGATCTGGCCGGCGAACAGATGCGTCGCTTCCGCCTGCTCAAAGACCTCGGCAACAAGGCCGTCCATCGCAGCGATCCAATCCGCCCCGGCGACGCCGTGCTGGCCGCCCGCGAGTTGTTCCAGGTGCTGCGCTGGTTTGCACTCACCTACGGCCGTGATCCGCAGCGCGTGCGGGGCTTCAGGCGGTGATGCACGACATCACGGCGCTGCTGGCGATGGCGCTGCGGCAGCCGAACACTGAGACGGGCTGACACTTTGAATCAGGTTTTGGAAAGATCATTACCAACGAAGTCTATCAAAAAATACCTCAAAAATTCGAGTTCCAGCGGAACGCAGCATGTAAGACCCATCCCCGCATCAGCCCACTTGCGAAGATGTGATGTGATGGGCTAGTTTTATTTTTTGCAAAAAGGCATCCGTGAGCAATTCTTCTCATTCGAGACCAGGCGACATTGACCCCAGGACGATTCAAGCCGAGGCCGGAGCCGTGGGGCCGATCTACCGACGGGTGAAGTGCACGAACCTCATCACGAAAGATTTCAAGGGCTACCTGAGTACTCGAGGTAGTGCATCTACTGCCATCGGGGATGGACCTGAATACCCTCCCGCAATGTGTTATTGGATGGTGCATGATGGGGCACGCTATCTCACAAAGCAGACCAACCCGTACGACCGATGCTTGGGCGTGAGCGATTGGTGGTACGCCTGCTGGGCGCTGCAGCAGGTGAGGAATATGGGGTACTTCACCAACGTCATTCAAAACCAGGACGGCACGCTCTCGCCCGGCACCCATCCCGATCGCTACCTCGCGGGTCCGTACAGATCCTTTGGAATCGACTGGACGTGGTGGGCGCCGAAGAGTGATGCCACCATCCTGATCTGCGAGCTTGTTGATTGAGACCGCATGGGCCCCCGGGCGGAATAGCCGATGAAGTGGAATTTGGGCCCGTCGAGTCTTTTCTAGGCGTAACGAGCAGTCACTGAGCCCCACCGGCAAGTGAGTGGGGTCGTTCGGCGGCCGGGGGGCATTCATAGCCCCTCGACCCACACATGAGGACACCAATGAGCAACGATTTCGGCGGCGTGGCGCCCGACTGGTTCCTAACTCCGGACGAGATCACTGTGAGCCGGAGTGGGGTCCCGCGTACCGACCTGCGCCCTTACACGCTCCAGGGGAACACGGTCGAGCTCCTTATCAACGGCGACCGAGTATTCGCGGCGCTGTACGAGGACCTGCACGCCACCACCACCGGCGACTCGGTCTGGATGTCCGGGTGGGACATCGACGCCGCCGTGATGCTCGCCCCTGACCCAGACCACCCCGATGAAGCGGCCAAGTCCCGCATCGACGCAGTGCTGCTGGCCGCAATAGATCGGGGGGTCGAGGTGCGGGTGCTTCTTAACGCCCCCAACCTGCTCGACCCGCTCAAGCCGATCGAGTTCTGTGACATGCTCAACAAGTCCGCCGGCCAGACGGTGAGCGCGCCGGACAACCGCCACAACGGCATCACCGGCAGCCTGCACCAGAAGAGCTGGGTCATCCGCCGCGGCGACCTCACCATCGCCTACGTGGGGTCGATGGACATCGCAGCCGGCCGGTACGACACGCACGCCCACGACAAGGACCGCCGCTGGCAGTCCGAGCCTCCGTTCACCCAGAACTACTACGGCTTTTCCGGCGGGATGCTGCGGGTGAAGGGACCGGCCGCGTACGACGTCGCGTGGCACTTGTACCACCAGATTTCGGACCCATCAGAACCGTTCTACTCATTCACGCTGGCCTCGGTCGCCCCGCCGGCCCCGCCGGCCGCGGCTGGCGCGGCCGGCGGCCCGCAGGTCCAGCTGCTGCTGTCCGCCGGGCCCCGCGGCGGGGTGGAGTACGGCTACTACTCGAACTGGGCCCGCAGGGGCGAACTCTCCATCCTGGCCGCGACGCTCAAAGCGATCTCCCTCGCCAAGCGATACATTTTCCTGAGTGACCAGTTCATGTGGTACCCGCCCATCATGGAGGCTGTCGCCGCGCGGCTGCCGCACATCGAGGCCGTCCTGCTTCTGACCGACTCGGGGTACGCACTCGACCACTTCATCTTCAACGGCCTGTACGACGTCAAGCTGATCAGAAATACCAAGTTCTACTACCAGCGCCGGTCGTGGGCGTCGCTGGGCCCGAACAACCCCAAGGTCTCGGCATACCACGTCGTGAAGGAGGGCATGCCCGGCCCGCCCCCGGCCGAGAACATGAAGAACATCATCTACACGCACTGGAAGGTGCTGATCGTTGACGACGAATTCGCGATCATTGGCTCGGCGGGGGTCGAGCAGTCGGGGATGACCAACGACCTGGACATGAGCCTCGGCGTTTACGATCCAGCGGTGGTGGCCGACTTCCGAAAGCAGCTCTGGAGCGAGCACCTGAACGTCAGTCCGTACGACCCCGGACTCGTAGACCCCGTGTACGGCATCCGCACCGTGTGGCCGAAAGTCGCGGCAGGCCAGGGACGCGTCCGCCGCTACTGGCCGGACGAGGTCGAATACCACTGGTACTACCGGTACATCTTCGAGATATTCGAGCCGTGCGGCCTCATCGACCAGGGGCAGTGCCAGAAATGATGCGCCGCTCTGGACTGTGCTGTGAGCCGCGGACACAGACCGACAAGACAGGTCCTCCCAGAAACTAAGGTAGCGGGGGAATGAGGGCTTTTCGAGGTTCCTAGCCCACTCAGACCCAGCCGCTGCTGATCTTGAGCGTACGGACTAATGAAGGGGAGCTTGGCATGATCCGGCCGTGGTCCACATCTCACTGTCAACCGTCACGCATGTTGAACAGCCCCAGGCTGGTTGGGATGAGTCATATGAGTGGGGTGGTGATTGGTGATGGGCAGCCTTGGCTTGGCTGTCCTGATGAGGTCCATCAGGTGGTAAGACATGACCGTGCCGATGCTCGAGGAGGTGCGGCGGCGCCTGCGGACGTTGATGGGGCTGATCGAACCCATCAGCCGAGACCCCCTCTACACCAACTTCACCGATGAGCTGGGTGAACTGCGTGAGCTGGATGCCGCCGCGTTGCTAACCCGCGACGAGTTCCAGCAGTTCCGCCTGCGCGCCAAGGACTTCCTCAAGGCGCACGAGGATCACCTCACCATGCAGCGCCTGCGCCGTAACCAACCTCTCACTCCAGGTGATCTCAACGAGCTGCAGCGCTTCCTGCTCTCCCATGGTGTTGGCACGGAGCGGGCGATCCTGCGGGCAGGCGAGGAGTGCAACGGTTTCGGCCTGTTCATCCGTTCACTGGTGGGTCTGGATCGCAACGCCGCCAAGGAGCTGTTCGCCGCGTTCCTCGCCGATGGCACCCACACCGCCACCCAGATCCGCTTCATCAACGAAATCCTCGACGAGCTCACCAGCCGCGGCGTGCTGGATCCGGCTCGCCTCTACGACCCACCATTCAGCGACCTGGCGCCTATGGGCCCGGAGGGGCTGTTCTCGGAGGCTGAGGTGGACACCATCTGCCAGCTGCTCGACCTGGTTACAACCAGAGCCATGGCCGCGCAAGCCGCCTGAAATTCCAGGAACCCATGGCTGCGGCAGGTCCGGCAGAGCGCTAGGGAGAGTCACGGAAGAGCAGCAGCGTGCGGCCAGCCGCGTCCTGGAGGAGCAGGTTGCGTTTGTCGATGCTCCAGCGCCGAACCTTTGCCAGGGCCTCGCTGTAGCGCCGCTCAAAGGCCATCACCTCCGCAAGACAGGCCTTCTTGGTGCTGGCGAGACTGGAGAAGCTGAGCTCTTCTGCGGCGAGCCGGAAGCCCCCGATCAGCCGGTTGCAGCCGCCCGTGCCGCTGACGCGCTCCTGATCCACAGCCAGCAGCAATTCCGGCGGGCGGCCGGGCGGCTCGATCAGGGTCGGACTACTGCTGTCCTGCAGCGCTTGGAGCTTCCACAGGGTGCCGCGCAGGGAAAGAGGGGCCATCGGGCGAGCTGCGGGGGGCGATGAAGTGTTCGCCTGCGGGCAGCCCCGGCCGGGATGCACCCCCACGAAACGCTCCACCACCAAGGTGCGCTGCGGCGGCTGGCCCGGTTCGGCCGAGGGGCG
>JBEIVL010000036.1:0-20663 GCA_040373885.1 Aphanothece sp. | reverse complement strand
CATCAGGTGTTTTCAGCGGCCTGGGTCATGGATCCCGTGGCCGCAGCTCTGGGAGTTCAGGTTCTGGATCCTCCGGCTCTGGGGCCAGGGGCTCAAGGGGCTCTGTCCCTGGGGCCGTTGGTCCAGGGGCTGTTGGTCCTGGGGCCGTTGGTCCTGGGGCTGTTGGAGCCCGGGCCCCTGGGCTTCGGGCCTCTGGCCTTCGGGCCTCTGGCCTTCGGGCCCCTGGGCCTCGAGTTGCTGGCTCCCCGGCGCCCTGCTGTCAGGTGGAGGGGGCCTTGCAGCGGGTCGGTCTGGAGGGGCTGGCGGAACGGCGGCTGGACGAGCTTTCCGGCGGGCAACAGCAACGGGCTCTTCTGGCCCGCACCCTGGTGGCGCAGGCGCCGCTGCTGTTGCTCGATGAACCCTGTGCGGCCATCGATCCGCCGGCTCGCTCCGCCCTGCTGGCGGTCATGGGTCAGCTGCGCGATGCGGGCCTCACCCTGTTGGTGAGCAGTCACGACTGGGGATCGGACCTGGAGGCCTACGACCGGGTGCTGGTTCTGGATCGCCATCTCTTGGCCCAGGGCACTCCGGACCAGGTGCGCCAGACCCTGGGAGATCTGCGCCTGGCGCCCCATGCCTGTGGTTGACGCCGCCGACCTGACGCCCTTCTGGTGGAGTGTGCCCCTGGTGCTGGCCCTGGTGATCGGCCTGTTGTGCCCGCTGACGGGCACCTTGCTTCTGGTGCAGCGGCGTTTGTTCCAGGCCAATCTGATCTCCCACGCCGTGTTGCCGGGCCTGGCCCTGGCCCTGGCGTTGCATCTGGATCCGGCCGTGGGCGGAGTGGTCAGCGGTGTCGGCGGCGCCCTGGTGGCCGATCGACTCAGCCGTCAGGCCCCCGCCCGCGCCGCCGATGGCAGCCATGAGGCCATCTTGAACACTGTGCTGGCGGGCTTTCTGGGGCTGGGTGTGTTGTTGATTCCGCTGCTGCACATTCGCGTCGATCTGGAGGCGGTGTTGTTTGGTGATCTGTTGGCGGCGGGGCCCGCCGATCTGGTGAGGGCCCTGCTCGCCCTGCTGGCGGTGCTTGTTCTGTTGGTGTGGCGCTACGACCAGCTGGTGTTTCTGGGGGTGGATCCGGCGGGGGCCGCCGCCATGGGTCTGCCGGTTGGCCGGCTGCAGGGCTGGATGACCCTGATCACCGCCTTCACGGTGGTCAGTGCCATGACGGCGGTGGGGGTGGTGTTGGTGATGGCCCTGATGGGCGCCCCGGCGGTGCTGGCGCTGGTGGGGGCCATGAGCCTGCGGGTGGCCCTGATCCGGGCCGCGGGTGTGGGCCTGGCGGTGAGCGCCCTGGGCTTTGGCCTGGCTTCGGTGCCGGTGATCAACCTGCCGCCGGGACCGTTGATCGGCGTGCTGTGCCTCGCCCTGCTGCCTCTGGCGGGGCTGGTGCGGGAGCGTTAAGGCGCACTCATTACATTGGCGGCTTGCGGGAGGCGGCCACGCTTGCCGACGCTTCTCGAACAGAGCGATCTCCATGGCCTTTGACAACCCCCGCACCTACACGTTGCTCTCGGTGGCGGCGGCGGTGGCCACGATTGTGCTCAAAACCCAGGCCTGGCGGCTCACCGGTTCGGTGGGGCTGCTGTCGGACGCGATGGAATCGGGGGTGAATCTGGTGGCGGCCATCGGGGCCTTCTGGGCGCTGACGTTGGCGGCCAAACCGGCCGATCGCCGCCATCACTACGGCCATTCCAAAGCGGAATATTTCTCCAGCGGCCTTGAAAGCGCCCTGATTGTGGTGGCGGCCCTGGCGATCATCCATGCCGCCGCTGGGAGACTGCAGAATCCGGAGGGATTGCAACAGGTGGATGTCGGCCTTGGCCTTTCGCTGGTGGCCACGGCGATCAATGGCGGCGTGGCCTGGTTGCTGCTGCGGGCTGGACGACGCTTTGATTCGATCACCCTGCGGGCCGATGCCCATCACCTGCTCAGCGATGTCTGGACCTCGATCGGGGTGGTGCTGGGGGTGGCCCTGGCCAAGCTGACCGGCCTGACGATTCTCGATCCGTTGATCGCCATCGTCGTGGCCCTCAACATCGTGGTCACCGGTTGGCGCCTGCTGCACGAAACGGCCTCAGGCCTCCTGGATCGGGCCCTGCCGGAGGAGGAGCATCAACGACTGGAGACCCTGTTGGCCGGCCACCGTCGTGCTGAAATCGCCTTCCATGCCGTGCGCACGCGGATGGCGGGATCGCGCCGTTTCATCAATTTCCATGTGCTGGTGCCCGGCGATTGGACGGTGAAGCAGGGCCACGACTTTTGTGAATCCCTTGAACAGGAGATTGCCGCAGCCCTGCCCCGCAGCCATGTCTTCACCCATCTCGAACCGATCGAGGATCCGACCTCGTGGCAGGACGAGGGATTGCGATGGGAAGAGGATTAGGGCAAAGAATCGGCTAGTGGGTTGGAATTTTGTAACTAGATTTGTAACTAGAAGCGATTTGGATGCCTGAGGGAAGCGGGCAAGGAAAGAAACCTGCAGGATCTTTCCTTGGGTTCCTCTCTTTGAGTGATGGCTCAGGTGCGCTGTCTGTTTCATTCTGGCTGGATTCGCGACCTCAATGCGGCAGGCGAATTCTCCCCTGTAAATTCATCCCGTAAGTTCAACAATGATCATGGTGTCAGTCAACTTGGATGCCTCAACTTGGATGCCTCAACTTGAATGATTCGACTTGAATGATTCGAAAAGCGTAGTCACTTTCAGAGTTCAGCTTCAGAGTTCAGCTTGCCAATGAGCACTGAGCAGCAAAAAGCCGCTTAATGAGCCAAGACAAGGACCCAAATCAAGCGGCTTAATCGTTGTTGAACTTACAGGACAGTAGATCTAACGGTTGTTCTGGATTTTGATCACCTCGCCCTGGCCATTGGTGGCACAGGTGCCGATTGGATCCTTGCCTTTGGCGTGATGGGTAGTGAAGTTGTAATCCAGGCCGCTGCGCTGGATGTCGGCGAGGCTGATTTTGCCTGTATCAATGCTCTGACGCAGGGTGGCACCCAGGGTCACCTCAACGTCAGCCATCGACATCTTTGATCCGAGACCGTATTTGGCAAGGATGGCGGTTTTGCAGCTACGGCCATCGCTCTCGATGCGGGCGTTGATCTGGTCGCGATCGCCTGCCGCCGAAGATTGCGCGGCAGCTTCGTTGGTCTTGACCATGAGGCGGCGGGTACGGCTGCCGTCATTCCAGGTGAACACCCCCTTGGCGCCCTTGTCTTCAAACAGCACATTGCTGCCGCCATCGCCCCCTTCAAGCCGCAGGTTGGTGCGGTTGGGGCCGGAGAAGCGATAGGTGCTGCCGTCGTCCAGTTTGACTACAAAGCCAGTGGTGCCCGTGCCGTCTTTTTGTTTAACGCTGCAGCCACCATCAAAGACCACCTTGCCATTGTCGGTGAGTCGGCATTCGGCTTCCGCTTTGGCCACCGTATTGGCCTGAACAGGTGGACTCGCCATGCCAATGAGAAGCGATAGCGCCACGCCCAAGCGGAGGCTGCCAACATGGGCACGTTTGCTAAAAGCACGCACTGATGTAGGGATGCTGATGGCGAGCGACTGGATCATCGAAGTTTTGATAAACTACGATTTTAGCACTAGGGATTGCCGCCCAGTCGCTTCGAAAAGTTGGTCCTTACCATGGCGATTGCCGCTGATGTCGTTTTAGGTCTTGTGTTACAAATGAACTAGATTTTGAAAAGCGATGCAAGGATTGACTTGTAATAATAATCGATAAAAGTCATGATGTGTCCTGGGATGCTGCTCTTGATGGGGCCGCTCCAGCAGGGTGCATTCACTGAACGAACAGGTGAATTGGCGTGAAGGAGTCGATGAACCGGCGCGAGCTGCTGGCTTTGTTGGGCATCGGCGCGGGTTCTGTGGTGTTTCGCTCCGCCCTTGGCTCCAGGGGTTACGCCGCTGAGGCCACTCCTGGCGGCCCCCCCCACCCCATGGCAGGGGCGGTGGCCCAAGCCACGGGGCGACCCTTTGCGCCGGTGCCCTATCCCCTACCCCTCGCCAGCGACGACCTGAGCGCCAGCCAGCAACGGGCGGCCTACAGCCAGATCACCTTGCAGGATGGATTGGTGCTGCCCGAGGGCTACCGCGCCGATGTGGTGGCGACCTGGGGGGAACCCCTGGGCAACGGTCGCTTTGGTTTCAACAATGACTACGTGGCCTTCAACGCCCTGGGCCGGGACAAGGCCCTGCTCTGCGTCAATTTCGAATACATCTCGCCGCGGGTCTGGGCCGACACCTACGCGGAGGTCATCGGCGTTGCATTGCCCTTTCAAAGCCTGGCGGCACGAATGGGCCAGCTCCAAGGAGATCTGCCCTGGGACACCCTGGCCGAGAACGATCCCCTGCGCCGCCTGGTGCTGCAGGTGGCCACAGCCGCCATGGCCGATCTGGGCATCGGCGTCTGCACCATCGAGCGGCAGGCC
Organism: Aphanothece sp.; assembly: GCA_040373885.1. Taxonomy (GTDB): domain Bacteria; phylum Cyanobacteriota; class Cyanobacteriia; order PCC-6307; family Cyanobiaceae; genus Cyanobium. The sequence goes on along the minus strand of JBEIVL010000036.1, from coordinate 16,187 downwards.
GATGGCCGCTGGAAACGGCGGCCCGGCCGCCATGATCGCCGCATCACGGGGCTCAGTGGCTGGAAGGATCCCGCCCAATGCCTGGGCGTCAGCGGGCCGGCCCGGGAGGTGTTCCTGCTGAACAAACGGCAGGGCTACGACGATGGTCTTGGGGAGCGGATCATTGGCAGCTTCGCCAACTGCGCCGGCGGCCAGACCCCCTGGGGCACGGTGCTGAGTGCTGAAGAGAATTTCCATCATCAGGTTGTCGAGGCTGTCTTTGCCGACGGATCGTCGGCGCCCCCATCGCAGCGGCCATTTATGTATGACGGCACCAAATTGGAGGGATTGGGCCAGCCCTTTGGCTTGGCGGGCAACAAATACGGCTGGATGGTCGAGATTGATCCGTTCCAACCCCAACGCGCGCCGATCAAACACAGTTGCTTGGGTCGGTTTCGCCATGAAGCCGTGGCGATCAAGGCCCGGCGGGGCCAGCCCTTGGTGGTGTACTCAGGCTGCGATCGTTATGGGGGCCATCTCTACCGTTTTGTCAGCGAATCCCTGGTGCACGATCCAGGCGATCGCTCCAATTCGCGTCTGCTTGAGAAGGGCCATCTTGAGGTGGCTCGTTTCCTGGAGGACGGCAGCGGCCAATGGATCCGCCTCGACCCCCAGACCCCGATTCAACCCCAGTACCCCAGCCACTACGACCAATGGGGGGTTCCGATGGCCACGCACCTGCCCCATTCCGACCGTCGCCGCGCCGGCGCGGAACGCTTCACCACCGATGAGGCGGTGGATGGGTATCGCCGTCGTTTCAAAACCCTGGCCGATCTCTACCCGGTTCAGGGCAAGGGCCCAAGCCAGGCCCAGCTGGGAGCGATTCTGATCGATGCCCATCTAGCCGCCAACGCCGTTGGGGCAACGGCCACGGCCCGCCCCGAAGACACCGAAATTGATCCCGCCAACGGCGATCTGTTGCTTGCCTTTTCGGCTGGCGGGGGCGATGGCGCAGGTCGGGCGGACCCCGCCATCTTTCATGGTCCGGCCGGGCAAGCCACCTGGCCCCACGGTTGGGTCATGCGCCTTCAGGACGATGGGCCAACGGAATCGCGCTTTCGCTGGCGCCTGGTGGCCACCGGTGGTCTGCCCTGGGAAGGCGGCATGGGCTTCACCAATCCCGACAATCTGGCGTTTGACCCCTCCGGAAACCTATGGATGGTGACGGACCGGCTGGCCGGCCGGGAGTTCGAGATCTTCGGCACCAACAGCTGTTGGGTGCTTCCCGCCGCTGAGGCGGCCGCCGGTGAGCCCCTCTGTTTTGCCACCGGACCGGCGGAATGCGAATTCACAGGGCCCTGCTTTGACCCTGGCGGAACGACGCTGTTTCTGTCGGTTCAGCACCCTGGCGAAGACAATGGCATTCGAGCGCTGCCGCAGTCAGAATCAGATCGCGGAAGGAGCAGCGAAGCGCAGGGTTATACGGTTTTCGATCGCGATGGTCAGCCCTTTGAGCAGTTGCGCTGGGTGCCTCTGGGCTCCAACTGGCCCTCAGCACCTGGCCGAGCGCCCCGCCCTGCGGTTGTGGCGATTCGTCGCCAAACCGGAGCTAAGTTGCTCGATACCTGAAGTGGCCAGCACAACCTTCGCAGGAACTGACAATCTGTTCTTAACGAACACGGTTCCGTCGTTTTGTAATTTTCATCCAACCCCTCCCTCAGCCATGGCTTTCGTCCGTTCTTCAGCGTCACACGAGCCTGCGGCTTCAGCTTGCAACAAGCCAATCAAGAGATCGCTGCGGGGTCTGGCTTTGATCGGATCGGTCGCGGGGCTCGGCCTGACCCTGTGGGGTTGTGGCGGCACCACCACTTTGAATGGATCAGGGGCCTCGTTCCCAGCGGCCATCTATCAACGCTGGTTCAAGGATCTGGCGGACAAAGGGGTGCGGGTGAATTACCAGTCCGTGGGATCGGGGGCTGGCGTGCGTCAATTCATCTCGCGCACGGTGGATTTCGCCGCCAGTGACGTGCCAATGAAGGCCGAAGAAATCGCCGAGGTGCCCCAGGGGGTGGTTCAGATTCCGATGACGGCCGGCGCCATCGCTGTTGCCTACAACCACAAAGGCTGTGATCTGCAGCTCACCCAGCCCCAGCTGGTCGATGTGTTCCTCGGCAAGATCAACAACTTCAGCCAGCTGGGTTGCGCGGCCAAACCGATCAAGGTGGTCTACCGCTCCGATGGATCCGGCACCACCTCCAATTTCACCGCCCACCTGGCGGCCATCAGCCCCACCTGGAAAACTGAGGTGGGCGCAGGCAAGAACGTCAAATGGCCCACGGGCATCGGTGCCAAGGGCAATGAGGGGGTGGCGGCCCAGTTGACCCAAGTGGACGGCACCATCGGCTACGTCGAGGCGGCCTTCGTCAAGGACCCCCTGCAGGCAGCGGCCATCAGCAACGCCTCCGGCCAGAAACTCAAGCCCACCTTGGCCAGTGAGCAGGAGGCCCTGGCTTCCATCGACCTTGGCGCCGATCTCACCGGCAGCAATCCCAACCCAGCCAAGGGCTATCCGATCGTCACCTTCAGCTGGATCCTGCTGTACAAGAGTGGCAATGGCCCGCGCCTGGAGGCCCTCAACAAGGTCTTCAGCCACAGCCTCAGCGACGAAGCCCAAGCGATGGCGCCGGATCTGGGCTTCATCAGCCTGCCCGCCGACGTTCTGGCCAAGAGCCGCAACGCCTTGGCGTCCATCAAACCCTGACCTCAACTTGGGGCGGTTTCACCATGATTGCTCTGATGTCGGCCACCGAGCTGCCTGCCTCCAGCGGCGATGAGGAGCCGACGGTGGGTGGCCTGGCCTTGGCGGGGATCCAGCAACAGATTCGCCGCCTCGGTCAGCTGCATCACCAGGTGCTTGCCGACGAAGATCCTGAGGCCCTGCACAAACTGCGCGTCAGCCTGCGCCGATTGCGCACGGCCCTCGATGTCTTTGACCCTGCCTTGGTGGTGCCGGCGGGGGTTCATGGCAGTCGTCTGGCCCGGGTGGCCCGGCGCACGGGTCTGACCCGCGATCTGGATGTGTTTCGCGCCAAGCTTGAAGACTGCTGGCTGCCCCAGATTCCGGAGGACGAGCGCCACGCCCTTGGCAAGGCCATGGGACGACTCAAGCGTGATCGGCGCCAGGCCTTCGACAGCATGGTGGAGGCCCTCAATGGCGGCCGCTATCTCAAGCTGTTGGCCCTGCTCAATCAATGGCAGGCGTCACCCGCCTACAGCCCGATCGGCCAGCAACCGCTCAAGCCCTGGCTGATGGATTGGGTGGCGCACCTGAGCCAGGGGTTGTTTCTCCTCAAGGGCTGGTTTGAGGAAGATCCGGCGGCGGAGTCGCTGCACGAATTGCGCAAACGCATCAAGGGTGTGCGCTACAGCCTCGAACCGTTTGTTCCCTATCTGCCCCCAGCCTTTCATGGCTGGATCGAAGAGCTCAAGCAGGCCCAGGAGCGGCTCGGGAACCTGCACGACCTCTCCGTTCTGGAATCCACCCTGTTCAGTCAGCCCTTCAGCCGTAAAACCAACCCCTTGCCGACCCTGCACGCGGCCATCGGCCAGAGCCAACGGTTGTATTGGCAGGAATGGCAGGCCCAGGCGGCACGCCTCAGCGGCGATGGCAACCGTCATGACCTGCATCGGTTGATTCTGGCGTTGTGACCAATGTCACATCTGCCGCGATCCGTCCCTCAAGGACCTTCGCACGGCTAGTCGGCCCTGTTAGGACGGAGCTAAAGCCCTGCCGAGGGGTTGCCTTGCTCCCGGGGGCCGATGACCACCCTGCCGCCCACTGACCTCAGACCGGAGTCCACCACCGCCCAGCCCGGCGCCACCAGCGTGGCCCTGGTGGGTTTGCCCAACACCGGCAAGTCCACCCTGTTCAATCGCCTCACCGGCGGCCATGCCCAGATCGCCAACTGGCCCGGCCTGACGGTCGATCTGCAACGGGGATCGATCCCTGCCGGTCGCGATGGCCGGCCCTGGGATCTGGTGGATCTGCCCGGCATCCACGATTTCAGTGGGGGCAGTGAAGACGAAGCCATTGTGCATCGCTTCTTGAGCACAACCCCGCCGCAGCTGCTGGTGGTGGTGGTCAATGCCAGCCAGATCGCCAGCCAGCTGCGTCTGGTGCTGCAAATTGCCTGCCTCGGCCTGCCCATGGTGGTGGCCCTCAACATGAGCGATGAGGCCGGCCGTTTTGGCGTGGCCATCGACGCCAGCGCCCTGGCCAAGGAGCTGGGCTGGCCAGTGGTGGCGATCAGCGCCCGCCATCAGCAGGGATTGGCGCAGTTGCTCGATGCGATGCGGGCGGCGCTGCGGACCAGCCCCAGCCCAACGCCCTTGAACCTGGAGGGAGAGGCCCTGGAGGCCCGGCGGCTGGAGCTGGTCGAGCGTTGTGTCAGCAGTTCCGGGCCAGCGCGCAACCAGCGCACCCGCCGCCTGGACAGGGTTTTGCTGCATCCCCTGGTGGGACCGTTGCTGTTTCTGGCCATCGTGATGGCGATGTTCCAGGCGATTTACGCCCTGGGGGCACCGCTGCAGGAGTTGATGGGATGGCTGGTGGATGGCACGGCCACCCAACTGATCACTCCGTTACTTCAGATTCTCGGTACCCCTGATGTGCTGCGCCAGTTTCTAATCGATGGGGTGTGGATGGGTGTGGGGACGGTGTTCAGTTTCCTGCCGATCATCTTCATTTTTTATCTGGTCATGGCCCTGGTGGAGGACTCCGGCTATCTGCCCCGGGCCGCCTTCTTGATGGATGGCTTCATGCATTGGCTGGGGCTTGATGGCCGGGCCTTTGTGCTTCAGGTGATGGGATTTGGCTGCAATGTGCCCTCGATCATGGGCACCCGGGTGATTCGCGATCGGAGCATGCGCCTTTTGGCGATCATGGTGATTCCGTTTGCTCTGTGCCAGGCCCGGCTGACGGTGTTTCTGTTCATGGCGGGCATCTTTTTCCCCAAACCCTGGTGGGCTCCGGGGCTGGTGGTCTTCGGCTTCTATGTGCTCAGTTTCCTGGCGGCGATCATCACCGCTTTGATCTTCAAACGGGCCTATCCCAGCCGCGAGGCGTTTGTGCTGGAACTGCCCCCTTACCGCCGACCCAGCCTGCGCACGATGCTGCGGCGCGCCTGGATGGAGATGGGGCAGTTCGCCTTCACCACCCGTCGCTTCATTGTGCTGGGGGCGGCTCTGGTCTGGCTGCTCACCCATCTGCCCGCAGCGGCGGGCCAGGGCGGTTCAGGCACGGCGGCCCAATGGATCGGCCATGTGTTTCAACCGCTGCTGGCGCCGATCGGCATGAATCCCGATCTCACGGTGACGTTGTTCTTTGGCTTCATCGCCAAGGAGATTTTACTGGGCGCCATGGCGGTGGTGTATCGCACCAGTCAGAACGATCTGGGCAATACCTTGCACGCCGCCATCTCGCCGCTGCAGGCCCTCAGTTTCATGACCTTCACCCTGCTCTACACCCCCTGTCTGTCCACCGTGGCGGTGCAGATCCGCGAGGCCAAGAGTCGCATGTTTGCCCTGCGCTCGGTGCTGTGGTCCTTGGGGCTGGCCTGGTTGATGGCCTTTCTCGTGTATCAGGGCGGCCGGCTCTGGCTGGGTGCAGGCGTCTGAGGGGAGCTGGGCAAAACCCAAGGTTGCAACTCGACTGATCTGGGTGCTTCTGTACGAACCGTTGAAGGGTCTTTGGCGGCTCGTTCAGCGATCTTCGAAGGTCCAATCCGAACCAAGGAGGCTCTTGATCAGCCTTGGCCTAAGGACCCAACAGGGTGATAGCGATCTGGGCCGCATGTTCGCGGCGCAGCATGAATTCCATCACCCCATGGCCCAGGTGCAGGATGCCCCCGGGTTGGCCGCGCCGATGCACCTCCAACTCAACCCCCGGACGAATGCCCATCGCCACGAGCCGACTGCGCAGGGCCGCATGCTGCGGCAGGGATTCGATGCGCACCCGGCTGCCGTCGGTGGCATCGCTGAGCACCAGTTGGGCCCTATCAGCCATGGACCAGCCCATCGCGTCGCTGCGGCCAAACATCACTCATGAATCCAGCCGGTTAGAGGCGTCGTCGGCGCTAGAACGACGATTACTGGCCAACAGACCCAGGCCGGAGAGGGCCAGAATGATTGTGATCAATCCGAGCAAGCTGGAATAAAACGATTGCAGATTGATTAAGCCAAAATTACCGGTGTGCAGCTGCATTAACCAATCGGCCCTCATGTCCAGCGATTCAAAGATTGGATACAACGATCCGGTTAAGGCCGTCAATAAGATGGGCGCGGCCACGACCGGCACCAACAAACGGTGGGTTTTGCGGAAGTTACGACGCTGAACCATGGAACGTGATCAAGATACGAGCTCAAACGACATCATGGCTGCAGAGCGAGGGACTGGTCAGGGTCAAGAGCCTGGGAAGACGCTGACGTGACATTTGTACAACCAGCGCCCGCTCAGTGCAAGCGATGGCTCCAGCGGCGTCAGCAGCCCTATCGACTTCCGCCAAGGCCCCTGGCTCCTGCAGAAGGGTTGGATGGATCAGTGCCCAAACGTGTTCATCAGCCCAGCCACTGCCATTGCCGCTGCCACTGCTGCGAACTCAGCCCCGCAACGGAGCGCCCAACGCCCTTGCCAGGCCCGCTTGCGTCGTCAACACTGAAGCTGAAGCTCTAAGGCGAATCCTGGCGATGACCGATCTATTCACTCCCTTGGCCATGGGTTCGCTGCTGCTGCCCAATCGGGTGTTGATGGCCCCTTTGACCCGCTGCCGGGCCACGGGCGACCATGTGCCCACGGCCCTGATGGCTGAGTACTACGCCCAGCGGGCCAGCGCCGGCCTGGTGATCACCGAATGCGCCATGGTGATGCCAGATACCTCATCTTTTGCCACCGAACCCGGCATCTACAGCGCGGAGCAGATCGCCGGCTGGCGCCTGGTCACCGAGGCGGTGCATGCCGCAGGCGGGCGCATCGTGCTGCAGATCTGGCATGGAGGGCGCGCTTGCCATTCGCAGCTCAATGGCGGTAGGCAGCCGGTGGGGGCCAGCCCCTTGGCCATCACCGATGCCCAGGTGCATACGCCCCAGGGCAAGGTCGACTACGAGGTGCCGCATGCCCTTGAGGACAGCGAGATCGCGGCGATTGTGGTGGCCTTTGGAGTGGCGGCGCGCTCGGCGGTGCTGGCCGGCTTTGATGGGGTCGAGATCCACGGGGCCAATGGCTATCTGATCGATCAATTCCTGCGCGATGGCAGCAACCAGCGCCAGGGCGCCTATGGCGGCTCGATCGAAAACCGGGCTCGGCTGCTGCTTGAAATCCTGATGACCGTGCGGGCCGAATGCCAGCTGGTGGGCCTGCGCCTTTCGCCCCTGAACAGCTTCAATTCCATGGTCGACAGCGATCCCTTGGCCCTGGCCCTCTGGCTGGCCGACAACCTGAATGGCCGGGGGTTGTCCTATCTGCATCTGATGCGCGCCGACATGGCCGGAGTTCAGCAAGCCGATGTGCTGACACCGTTCCGCGAGCGCTTCCAGGGGGTGCTGGTGGCCAACATGGGCTACACGCCTGCCGAGGCCAACGAGGCCATCGGAGCCGGCCTGATCGATGCGGTCGCCTTCGGCCGCTCCTTCCTGGCCAACCCCGACCTGCCCCATCGCCTCGCCATCGGGGCTCCCCTCAACGAAGCCAATCCAAACACCTTCTACACACCAGGACCGGTGGGGTATACCGATTATCCAGTGTTGGTGGGGTGAGGCAAGCGGATGGCGACAGCGAAACGGCTTCTACAGCCGGCACGCTGTCGCCCAAACACTTACAAATCATACTTTGCCAAGTCTATCAGGGAGGACTTGAGCGAACCCAAAGCAGTAGTGAAACTGTGGAGACATTTCCATCAATGAATGGACGACTACAGACCTGCCAAAAACGGCATTTGAGCCTCAAAAATAGCTGAAACGCGAATTTAAGCAAGATAATTTTCAGTCTTAAAGTCAAATATGCTGTATCAAGATGTAACGGTAATTTTCCTGTCTCAGTGTGCCAGCACAGAATTTAACTGCGGGCCCATGGGACCTACTGAATCCACGAGAACCAGCAAGAGAAAGACCCCTGAATCTCACTTTTTGCTGATCATCGCTAACGACTGATTCATAGCCGGTAAGCCTGAATCCTCTTACTCCCGAAAACCCAACCGATGGAAAACCAGCATGAGGATAACCAGATCCAGGGCAATTTGTCTTGCCTTGTCAACAGCGAACCCGAGAACTCCATGACAATGAACGGCAACAGTAACCCCGGGGGTGCCCTATCAACACCTGAAGCCTTGCAAGGCCTATGCGCCGTTCCCCCCGCCCCAGAGCTTCGGGATCGCCTGAAGGCCGAACTGGCCAATCTGAGGGAAAGTTCCGTCAGTGGACTGGCCCAAAGCCTCGGTATCGCAAAGGATCCTCGCAGACTTGGCTTTAACGACGGCGTGATCATCCCGCCCAGCGAATTTGAACTCGGCACCTCCTTCTCGGAGATCAGAGGCGCCGCTGCAGAGCGGGCGCCTCTGCGGGGAGCCGTGCGGGTGATCGTGGTTCTGGTGGACTTCTCGGACCGTGCGATGGTGCAACCGAACAGTCATTTCCGCGATCTTTTCTTTTCCACGGGTGTTTTGCCCCATGGCAGCGTCAAGGAGTACTTCAGAGAAGTCTCCGGCGGCCTGGTGGACATCAGCGGCGAAGTTGTGGGTCCCTTCCGGATGCCCGAGACGCTGGCTTGGTATGCGAATGGCAACTACGGCATCGGTCGGCCAAGCGGAGAAGCCAGGGCCAAGTATCTGGCCCGTGATGCGGCCCAGGCCGCGAATCCGACTGTCAATTTCGCTTCCTATGACAATGATGGCAACGGCTACGTCGATGCCTTCATCGTCATTCACGCCGGCAGTGGTGGTGAGCAGACGGGGAACAGCGGCGACATCTGGTCCCACAAGTGGAATCTTCCTTCTGTATACCCCGCCGATGGGAGCAAGATCTATGCCTATCTGACGGTTCCTGAGGATTCCCGTATCGGTGTTTGCGCCCATGAACTGGGGCACCTGCTTTTCGGTTTCCCAGACCTCTATGACACGGATTACACCTCAGAAGGAATCGGCAACTGGTGCCTGATGGCTGGCGGTTCCTGGAATGGCGGCGGAGACCTTCCTGCCCATCCCTCGGCGTGGTGCAAGGTAAATCAGGGTTGGGTTGGTGTCACCACGGTCACTTCCAGTGGGTCGATCACCTTCCAGGATGTCAAAAGCAGCCGTAATGTCCATCGCCTTTGGAAGGATGGGGCCGGAGGATCGGAATACTTTCTGCTTGAGAATCGTCAGCTGACGGGATACGATGCAGGCTTGCCCGGTGACGGCCTGCTGATCTGGCACATCGACGAATCCCAACCTGACAACACGGACGAATCACACTACAAAGTGGCCCTGTTGCAGGCCGATGGCAAACGGGACATGGAATCCGACAGAAATCGTGGCGATTCAGGTGATCCTTATCCGGGCAGCCTCAACAAGACGGTGTTCAACAGCACCTCCACCCCCAGTTCCAAGTCCTATAGCGGCGCCGACACCTGTGTTTCGGTTTCGGGGATTTCCGCCTCCGGCGCCTCAATGACGGCAACCGTGGCGGTGAGTTGCAAATCCGCCCTTAAAGATCGCAAGGATCTGCTCAAGGATGGACGCAAAGACATCAAGGACCGTAAAGAGCTCTTCAAGGACCTGAAGGACATCCGCAAGGACATCAAAGAGGTCAGCAAAGATCGCAAGGATCTCAAGGACCGGGTCGAAGTCTTCCGCCCACCCTTTGGCGGGACGGGAGCTGCTGGTGCCGATCCTTCCGGCGGCTGGCCCGAAGCCGGCCCTGGCGATTCGGGTGGTGAACAGGCCTTCGACAACCTCACCCAGATGATCGCGGAACTCGAATCCCGGATCACGGCTCTGGAAGCCTCCCAGGGGACAGCCCCAGGTGCCAACCTCTTCATCGGCGGCGAACTGCGGCCCGATCTCGTCGGCGGGCCCGATTACGGCGGCCAGGGGGATCTGCAGGCACGCATGCAGGCGGGGGATCGCGACGCCAAGGTCGCGTACGACACCTTGCCCCGTTGAGCCCCCCCCTGAGAGCCCCGTTGAGCCCGATCGACATCGTGATGGCCCACGGGAGCGATCGCGGCGCCCTCCATCTGGCCCGCCATCTCGCCGGCCGGCCGCAGGGTCGCAGCGTCCTGCTGCTGCGCCCTGAAACCCTGGCGATGGCGCGCTGGAGCCAGGCCCTCGATCGTGGCGGCCGAGCCCATACCCGGCTCACCCTTTCAGACGGGATGCGCCTTGAGGGCGGGAGCATCGGGGTCCTCATCAACCGCAGCCAGTGCCTGACGGCAGCACAGTTCCGTCAGGCCTCAGCCAAGGATCGCGACTACGCCGACATGGAGTTGCAGGCCCTGGTGACCAGCTGGCTGGGCGAGTTGGCGGATCGGGTTGTGCCCTCGCTCCGGCGTCATCCCTGGCTGATTCCTTCCATCACCCACCTCCACTGGGCCGCGGCGGCCCTGGAGGCGGGATTGCCCATCGCCAATGGCCAGCGGCGGGTGAACGGTGGCTGGATCCGGACTCCACTACCCCACGACGCCCATCACCAGAGCGCATCGCCCGCCGGTGATGTGCTTGTGGCTGGTGAGCACTTGGGTGGCCTCTTGGCGGAGCGTTTCGGCAAGGGCTGTCTGGCGGTGGCGCGTCGCCTCGAACTGCCTCTGCTCCTCTTTCGCTTCGAGGACCGAGGTGCCGGCCCTGCCTTGGGTGAGGTGAGCTTGTTCCCCCCCTTGCGCGAAGCCTGGGAGGTGACGCTTGTTAGCCGAATGGTGGACTCAATGGTGGAATCACTGCAATTCATGGCCAGGGAGATGGGGCCATGATCCTTGTGTACGGACGGGAGGATGACCCTCCCACTCGCCACACGCTCGATTGCCTCCAGGCCCGAGATGGCCCCGTGATGTTTCTCGAGCAGCGAGCCCTTCCTTACGAAAACCTCAGCATCGCCATCACCCCCTCCGGATTGGACGGGGAGATCCTCAGCGGCGGCCGAACGATTCCCCTGAACGAGGTGACCAGCGTCTATGCGCGTCCCTTGGAGCCCAGCGTCCGCGGTCTGGAGGCGGGGGCCCAGCTGCACGTCGCCCGCCTGCATGAGCTATTGGTGGAATGGTTGGATATTTCACCGGCCCTGGTAGTCAACCGTCCGCGGGCGATGCAGGGAAATGCCTCTAAACCCCATCAGTTGCAGGTGATCGGCGCCGCCGGATTCAGCGTGCCTGCGACGTTGGTCACCAGCGATGCCGACGAGGCCCTCGGCTTCTGGCAGACCCATGGACGGGTGATCTACAAATCCATCAGTGGCGTGCGGTCCATTGTGCGCGAACTCGATGCCGAATCCGCCGAGCGCCTGGCCTATCTGTCTTCCCTCCCCGTTCAGTTTCAGGAATACATTTCCGGGGTGGATGTGCGGGTGCATGTGGTCGGTCGTGAATGCTATGCCGCCACGATCGAGAGCGATGGGGTTGACTATCGCTATGCCCACAACCAGGGTGAAGAACCACGCCTGCAGAGCACGACGCTGCCCGAAGACATCGCCCAACGATGCGTCACTCTGGCTCAGGCCATGGAACTGCCTTTGGCGGGAATTGATCTACGGGTGACCCCAGAAGGAGACCACGTCTGTTTTGAAGTCAATCCGATGCCGGCCTATACCTATTTTGAAAGTCATACCGATCTGCCGATCGGCGAGGCCTTGGCTAGATTATTAATCAGTCCAGAACTGAACGGAGAAGTCCCCCATGGTGCAGGTTATCGAAAATCAGGCACAGATTCAGGGTCAGATCCAGGCCATCCGCGAGCATCCCTCCCTAGCCGGTTATGACATCGTTTCACTCCTGCTCACATCCAGTCAGCCCGTACCCGGCAAGGTGAATCTGCTTGCCCAACCCGTAGGCACCAGCCTCAATTTGACCGTAAAGCACAGCCTGCTTGGTGAAGCCAAGGTGGGTTATTACCTCCGGTGTCGGGCCAAGTTGATTCCGGACGGAGCCATGTGCGAGAAGGAGCCGGAACCGGGGACGTTTGCGATTGGGGATCAACCCTGAAGGAGAGGCTGTCATAGGGAGCCCTGGTGCCGTTTTATCGGCTCACTACAAAAGAGCCTGGACTGAATAACGGATCAAGGCCAGGAAGCCCGTTCAGATTGCCCAAATTTCCTGCAGGTCCAGCCCCAGTTCTGCTGCCAGCTCACCACCATCCAACCGGCTGGCATTCTCCAGCCGCTCGGCCCGGCCCCGCTGGCCGCCTCGCCATATTTCAACGGCCCGTTCGTGGGGCAGCAGCAACCAACCGAGGCTGGCGCCGTTGGTTTGGTAAAGGTCCATTTTGTGGCGCAGGGCAGTGATGCCTCTGGGTCCGTCGTCGCTGGGACTGGCGAGCTCTAGCACCAAATCTGGGCATAGGGGAGGAAAGCTGCGGCGTTGGGTGGAGCTGAGGGCCTGCCAGCGCTCTAACCGCAACAGGGAGGCATCGGGGCTGAGCACGGAACCATCGGCAAGCCGGAATCCCGTGGAGCTGTCGAAGGCGATCCAGCCACCGGAACCGGGCCCATCCGCCCATTGCAGCAACCTCTGACCCAGGCGGAGGCTTCTGGCTCCAGTCTCCCCGCCCGTCGGTGTCATGGCAATCAACTCTCCATCGGACGCAAGCTCGAGCACGGCTTCCGGATTGGCCTGGCATACTCGCTCGAACTGTTCCGGCGTCAGCCGCAGATCCCACGGAAGCGTTAGTGCCGCCGCAGTTGGATGCCGAGGGAGGGATGCGGGTGCGGGCGCCAAGGCCATGGGGTGGGGCCTGTCATTAGATCAAGTGTATCGAGGTTGGGCGCTCCGGGATGAACAGATGCTTCGCCCCGCTGTCCGCCCGTGCTGACACCTCCAGGGGCGCCAGGTCGCCGCCAAGACAACTACTGGTAAACCATCTCGTTGTGCTTCAACCATCCCGAGACATGGTTACCAGCTGGGTCATGGTGGGTCCAGTGGATGACACCTCCTTCCGGATTCGGTTCATATTGACCATAGAACTCAACTCGGTCGCCAAGCACCCCCTTGGCACGTATCCGTCCCTGCTCAACGAAGATACGCTCATTCCACTGTGTGAGCCGGCCCTATTGTTCCATTGGATTTTTGTTCGCCTAACGACTTCGTGCCAGATTCAGTGAACCATGGCCAGTAGCCATCTAACTTCTGCCAACTACACGTAGGGGAGGCTTTGTTCCTGCCATCACCATGCCTCCAGGGCCTCCTCCGCCAGGCTGTGCATCCGGGTCGCTCCTGGCCGCCATGGCTGAGACCGCCTGCCAAACGGCGTATTGAACCTGCATCTAGATAATTGAGTCTACCGTAATCTGCCAAGCCCTCCCCCATTACCCCCGCCTCCCGATGACCTTGGACCATCTCAGTTTTGGCACCCATGACATCAGCGCCACCCGCTCCTTCTACGAGGGAAAGCTTGGGTTTCCGGTGCTGATCCACGAGCGGATGTTGATGCGGGAGGGCGGTGCGGTGAATCACATTTTCTTTGATTGCGGCGGCGGCTGCGCCCTGGCCTTCATGGAGTGGCAGGCGGTGCCCGGGGTGCCAAGCGATTACGACAGCGGCATCAACCGCGGCTTGGGTGTACCCAGCGGCACCTTTCACTTCGCCTTCCGGTGCCCCTCGCTGGCAGCCCTTGAGGCGCGGCGGCACGAGCTGATCGCCGCTGGTGTGGTGCTGGGCGAGCTGCTGGATCTTGATCCTTACCGCTCCTTCTTCTTTGACGATCCGGTGAACGGTTTGCGGCTGGAATACACCACCCGGCTCCGCGATCCCTCGCCCGCAGACCGCGACCCGGAGCAACGGCAGTTTCCCGCCAGCCTGGCCCTGTTTGAAAACGCCTCGCGGCCCGGGCCCGGTCATGAGGTTGGGGCCTGTGAGCAGCGAGGGGATCAGCATGGCCCCGGGTGACCCCCTGGATCGGCTGCCCGATTCGGAGCGGGCCCTGTTGCGACTGCTGGCCTGGCTGGCCGCCTGCGAGGGTGAGGCGGTGCCCCCGGAGGAGCTGGAGCTACTGGAACGGCTGGTGGCAACCAGTGGTGGCACTTGGTGGCCGTGGTGGTGCTTAGCGGCGGCAGCCTGCTCTACGGCCTTCTGCTGGCGGTGGCGTCGTGATCCAGGCGGCAGGCGGGGGGTGGTATCCGGCACCCAAAGCCAGCACTCTTGACGCCCGCAACGCGATCGAATGGATCAAAGTCCCTGAGTCCCTGAGTCCCTGAGTTGGATGACAAGAAGGAAATGTCTTCGATTCGCTTAGAATAAGCCTTTTGATCCCGCTGAAGGGCGCGCTATTTATGTTTAGCAACCATAACATAAGCCCGTAATCCATCGGTACAAACCATTTCTTGGCAACTTATTACCTCCAGCCAAAACGTTCGAAGTACCGCCTCCATCTGACTCACATTAAAAAGTTGAGATGGCGGAGTCGGTTGATGAACCATTGTCTGCATATAGCGCTGACGAAATGCTTCAAAATCTTCAGCGCTATTATGATAATAATTTCCAATTACTACTCGGCCATCTCGATCGAGTAGTTCAGCGGTAGCGCCAATGAGCGGTCCAAGCTGTTCATGTTTGTTAACGACATGCATCGCGGCCAGCCAAGTAATGAGTTGAGGTCGGCCGCCAAGGGTATTGATAATTTCATCTTGGACAGAATCAATCTTTAGAATTCCACCCTTGGCCTGTCGTGTTGAAACTGCGATAGTCGGCAAGCTCAGTGCCGTGCGTTCTAATACTTGAAGCATGTTGCCTGCAGGATCAATTCCAAAATATCCTCCGCTTGCTCGCCCCGCAAACGTTTCGCGTAACCCAAAACCGGTGCCGCATCCGACATCCAGCATTCTCAACGGATCTTGATAACGTGCACATTCTTGTTTGAGCGTATTCGCCGCGACGGAATACATGGCATCATTACGCCAAATAAAATCTCGCTCATAGGATGCGGCAAAAGCATTAAATTCTTGCTCTTTATAGCGTGCAAAGATCGCTTGAAAACTGTCTTGCGCTTCAATGTCAAGTTCAATGCCTTTCAATCGAAGCGTAATGGAAGAATTGCGGGCTTCCACTTCACTCATTCCAAATCTAATTCCATCTTCAATTGAAAGTTTAGGGTTTACATCGATCGGGATAGGTACGGATTGACTCGGAAGAAAATTTGGATCTCGAGTCTGCGATTCATCGTGTGGCGGAGAAGGATGTCTAAGCGGCCCGAGATTTTGAATTTGCATACCCTAGGTTAACACCGTCGATGGAGGTACTCAACTAGCGCGTAACTCTTATCGGGAGGTTCCGAGAACCACACCCGCTTCTTCTAGTCCTTCTGCATATCAAGCCCGGTGCAGGGCTGCGCACCCCGAGAGGCCCAGAGTTGAGGCGTATCAATCATGGTGGTCTTCTCATCCTTGTGGCCCCCTCACCTCTCCATCGCCGCCGCCGCCTTCAACGCCGCCGCCGTCAAGTTCTCATGCCCGCGCTGGGTCACAGCCACATCGTCCTCAATTCGAATCCCAATCCCCTTCCAGCGCTCCTCAATGGCGGGCTGGCCCTCGGGCACCGGCAATCGGTCGCTCACATAAAGCCCCGGCTCCACGGTGAGCACCATGCCGGGCTCCAGGGTCATGGGGTGTTCGCCCAATCGGTAGGCGCCGACATCGTGCACATCCAGCCCCAGCCAGTGGCCGGTGCGGTGCATGTAGAGGTGGCGATAGGCGCCCTGTTCGATCAGTCCATCCCGCTCGCCCTGCAATAGCCCTAACTCCACCAATCCATCCACCAAGACGCCGACGGCGGTGCCATGGACCCCTTCGGCGGTGGCACCGGGGCCTACCGCATTCACCGCGGCCTCTTGGGCGGCGAGCACCAGTTCGTAGAGGGCCCGCTGCTCGCCGCTGAAGCGGCCGTTGATCGGGAAGGTGCGGGTGATGTCGCCGTTGTAGTAGTCGTTGAGCGAACAGCCGGCGTCGATCAGCAGCAGATCGCCATCTTTGAGTTCGCTGTTGTT
>JBEIVL010000050.1:0-9830 GCA_040373885.1 Aphanothece sp. | reverse complement strand
TGATCAGCACCATGCCAACCAGGTAGAGGATCGGCCAGACCAGGGGAAACAGACGCACAAGGTGACGATTCAGTCCGGAGCCAAAACGGCCTGCCAGCCCACGCGTAGCCACTAACAGCGTCACCAACAGCCACCAGCGGCCCTGGATCACTGCTGTCAAACCCAGGGCCCAGGGCAGCCACAGAGCCAGAACGGCCAACAGGGCAATCACCAATCGGTCGTTGCGGGGCCACAGCTCCCCCTCCCGGTCAGCCCGTGGCTGGGAGCGCAACAAACCCCAACTCAGGCCTGTGGCCGCCGTCAACAGGGCGGCAAGGATCCACAGCCTCCATTGCTGGGCTTCGGGGTAGCGCCCGACGGCAAACAGGGTGCTGTTGGCCTGCACGACAGCCCACTGGGCTTTGTGGATGGCCCACTGCAACAGGCCCACTGCCGCCGCGCTGATCAGGGCGATCAGGCCGAGGCTGAGGGCTGCATCGCCAGGGGTGGCAAACAGATCGGCCTTAAGGCGACGTCCTAGCTGGTTCATCTCAGCGCTCCCTGATCTGGACAAGACGATTGAGCCCATTCATGACGGCGGAAATCAGGAGATCCATGGCCAGATAGACGCCCAGCAACACGAGATAGACCTCCAGGGCCCGGCCGGTTTGGTTCAAGGTGGTTTCGGCCACCGAATACAAATCAGTGAAGCCGACCGCCACCGCCAGGGACGAATTCTTGGCGAGGGAGATGTACTGGGTGTTAAGACCGGGAACAATGACCCGCAGGGCCTGGGGGAGTACCACATGGCGCAGGGTGGCGAACCAGCCCAGTCCCAGGGATGTTGCGGCTTCCCATTGGCCTTTGGGCACCGAGGCGATGCCTCCACGCACCACCTCGGCGATGAAGGCCCCCGAGTAGATGATCAGGCCACTGAGCAGGGCCGCAAATTCCACACTCAGTCGCAGGGGAGCCTGCCAAACCCCATTGATCAACTGCGGCAGGGACCAATGCAGGCCCTGGCCCAAGCCGGCCAGATAAAGTCCCGATTTGGCCAGGACTATCCCGGGAAGTTGTAGGGCTGCAGTGCCGTTGGGTAGCGACAGAAAGACAACGAAATACCAGAAGATCAATTGTAATAACAGCGGGATATTGCGAATTGTCTCGACATAGGCCCTGGTCAGGCCGCGCAGCAGGCCATTGCGGCTGAAGGAGGCCATCCCCGCCAGAGTGCCCAGCAAGGTGGCCCCCACCAGACCGGAAAGAACGGCGCGCAGGGTGTTGGCCAAGCCGGCCGCCAGCCCGCGCCAGTAGGGCATTGAGGCATCAAAGGGCAGAACGGTTTCGGAGATGTCAAAGCCCGCCGGTTCCCCCAGCCAGCGCCAGCTCAGTAGGAGACCCCTGGCCGTGAGGTTATGGACCAGGTTGCCCAGCAGGAAGGCGATCAGTGAGAGCACTAGCAGGGCCACCACCCCCTGCACCAGCCAGGGGATCACGCGACGGTCGCGCCACCAGGGCGGACGCTCGGAAGGACCAGGCAACGGCTGGGGCGCTGGCATGGGTGATCAGCGGAAGGGAGGCGAGTACATCAATCCACCCTTGGTCCAAAGATTGTTGAGGCCACGTTCGAGTTTCAACTTCGAAGCTGGCCCGACGTTGCGATCAAAAATTTCGCCATAATTACCAACGGCGCTGATGATCTTGACGACGAAATCAGCGGGCAGTCCCAGTTGTTTGCCGAAATCTCCCTCCACCCCGAGAAAACGACGCAGGTCGGCCTGGTTCTTGTTGGCCTTGGCCTCGGCCACTTTGCTGGCAATGTTGGCTTTGGTGATTCCCAGCTCTTCCGCCTGGATAAGGGCATTGACGGTCCATCGCACCGCATCGGCCCAGGCCGGATCAGCGTTGGTCGTGGCTGGGGTGAGGGGCTCCTTGCTCATCACATCCTTGAGCAGGGTGTGAGCCTCGGGATTAGGGAAGCTGGTGCGTTTACCGGCCAGTTGGGAGCGGTCACTGGTGACGGCGATGCAGCGGCCGCCCAGGTAGGCGGCGTAGGTCTGATCACCGGTCTGGAATTTCAAAGGGGTGTAGGGCGCGCCGATCTCCCGCATCCGATCGGCCAGGTTGAGTTCGGTGGTGGTGCCACTCTCGATACAGATGGGTTTGCCCGCCAGCGCCTTGAGGGTGGTGATGCCGCTGGCCGCCGGCACCATGATTCCCTGTCCGTCAAAAAAGGTGGTTGGAGCAAAGCTGAGGGCGTTGCCCCCGGGCGCATCACGGCTCAACGTCATCGTGGTGTTGCGCGAGAGCATGTCCACTTCGCCGCTCGCTAGGGCAGCGAAACGTTCGCTGGAATTGAGATCGCGGTATTCAATTTTGCTGGCATCGCCAAAAATGGCGGCCGCCATCGCTTGGCAGACGTCCACGTCAAGGCCCGAATAACGGCCGTCCGGACCCACGAAACTGAAGCCGGGCAACTTGCCGTCCACCCCGCAGACGAGCTTGCCCCGGCCTTGAATCATGGCCAATTTGGCGCTCTGGACACCGGTGCCGCCATCTTGGGCGCAGCCCGCCAGCAGGCTCGCAAGCAGCAGCGGCAGGGTCCAGGCTCGGGTGGGACGGAACATGCGCAAGGGCCTGCAAGCGACGCCGCATTGTTGCAGGTCACTCAGAACACTGCAGGCCGGGTCTTGGCCAGGGCAGCCACCGGGCCTGACCTGCAGGTCACTGCTGGCTGGTCACTGCTGGGTCCGGTTGAGCAACATTCGGATTGGGCAATGTTCAACTTGATTAATAGTGAAGACGGACGTCAGTGAGAGTGAGGAGGTTTAATGTCTCAGAGACATTTATTTTCTTACACTGAGATCCCAGATCCCAGACCCCTGAGCCCACAGAGCTCCCAGCCCAGTCAAGGCGGGCTCCACCCTCCCCGTGATCAGGGCTGGCTCAAGGCCGCCGCCATTTTGATCACTTGGGCCATGGGGCCCACGTCATGGACTCGGAACAAGTCGGCGCCGCGGGCTAACGCCAGGGCACAGACCGCCGCGGTTCCCCAGATGCGGGCGCGGGGACGATCCTCGCCGAGGACTTCACCAATAAAGCGTTTCCGGGAGGGACCGATCAGCAGGGGCATTCCCGCAGCTTTGAGTTCGTTCAACCGGCTCAGTAGCGTCAGATTCTGATCCGAGGTCTTGGCAAAGCCCAGGCCTGGATCCCAGATCAGTTGGCTCGTTCGCACCCCGGCTGCCAGGGCCCGCTCGCTGGCTTCCTCTAGTTCGACGCGCACGTCCTCCACCACGTCGTTGTACTGGCATCGCTGGTCCATGGTGCGACTGTCGCCGCGGCTGTGCATCAGCACGTAGGGGCAGCCATGGGAGGCCACCACCTTGAGCAGGCTCGGGTCCCGGCGTCCGCCACTGACGTCATTGATCCAGTCCGCGCCCGCCGCCAGCGCCGCCTCGGCCACGGCCCCATGAAAGGTGTCGATCGACAGGATCGCCTGGGGGTGGGCCGCCCGGATGGCATGGAGAGCGGGCAGCAGTCGCTTCAGTTCGCTCTCCACCCCCACCTCGAGGGCACCGGGACGGGTGCTCTGGGCCCCCAGATCCAGCACATCCGCCCCTTGGCGCAACAGACGGCCGGCCTGGCGCAGGGCGGCTTCAGGGTCTTGCCAGCGGCCGCCATCACTGAAGGAATCGGGCGTGAGGTTGATGATTCCAACGACACCGGGTCGGGGGTCCCAGGGGAAGTGCATCGATCTCTTGGCCGGCAGGGTTGCGTTATGAAGTCAGTCTCGTTGAATCGGTCTTGTTGGAGCCGTCTGGTTCCGTCAGTCTCTCTGAGAGGGTCCATGACCCGTTCAGGTTGCCATTCGTGGGGGGCCTGGGGGTTGGCTGGGCAGAGGCGCGTTGATGCGCTAAGGATGAAGGCCGTTGCCCCCTATTCCCCTTGGCTACCTGCTCGCGCCCCAGCTTCGTATCGCTCCTGTTGCTGGGCTTGACCCTGCTGGTCCCCTCCGTGGCCGGGACCCTGCCCGCTGCTGCCGGCACGGTTCCCGCCAAGGCGTCGGCCGGGTCAACGGCGGCGGCGCCCGCCAAGGGGGTGGCACCAGCGGCGGCGATGCCGGCGGCTGGGGTACCGATGCAACCCTGCGCCGGCCCCCAGGCGGGTCGCTATGTGCTGATGAGCCAGGGCAATCTGCCGGCGGGTCCCTATGCGGCTCTACTCCAGGAAACCTGGAGCCCCGATGGTCAGATCCGTGGGGTTCGCTTACAACGAACCGGTCATGAATTTAGCGAAGCTCCCTATACCGGTCATTACGAGCCCATCTCCCTGTGTCGTGTCCGTATCCATCGGACCTTTGGAAACACAGTGCGCCAGAGCCAGGCGGTGCTTGATCTCAACGGTAATCCCCGTTATTCGATTGGTGTGCTCCCTGATGTCTTTGCGATTTCTCGCTGGTTCCGTCAACCGGATACGGCTTGTACTGCCAGCCTGCTCAATGGCGCTGTGGTGAGCCAGCAGGAAGGTTTTGATTATCGCCAGGGCAGCTGGCAGCGCAATGGCACCATTCAGCATGAACGCTGGAATGAAGGCCTTGTGCGAGGCATCGCCATTTCCAGTTACGGTAAGACCGTCGAAGAAGCCACCTATCGGGGCACTCTTCAGCTCAATCCGGATTGCCTAGGGACGATTCGCCAGCGCGATTCCCTTGATGTTGACTACAACTACCGCGCCATTGTCCTGGCGGATGGATCGGGATATCTCTATATTCAAACCGATAAGAATGATGTCAATATCGGCTATCTTGAGCACCTGCGCCCATGAACGCATCCCCCGGCGATGAGCTCAGTCTGCGACGCCCGGACGACTGGCATGTGCACCTGCGCGATGGTCCTCTATTAGAGGCGGTGGCGCCATTAACAGCCGCTGTATTCGCCCGGGCCATCATCATGCCTAACCTGGCCCCACCCCTCACCACGGTGGCGGCCACCCGGGCCTATCGCCAGCGCATCCTGGCCGCCTTGCCCGAGGCCTGCGGTTTCACCCCGCTGATGACGGCCTATCTCACCGATGGCATCGATCCCAAGGAGCTTGAGCGGGGCCAGCGCGAGGGGGTGTTCACAGCCTGCAAGCTCTATCCAGCCCATGCCACCACCAACGCGGCGTCAGGGGTCACCGATCTCGAAGCCCTATCGCCCGTTCTGGAGGTCATGGAGGCCTGCGGCCTGCCGTTGTTGATCCATGGCGAGGTCACCGATGCCGAGATCGACATCTTTGATCGTGAGGCGGTGTTCATTGAGCGCCATCTGGTCCCCCTATTGATGCGTCATCCAGGTTTGAAGGTGGTGCTCGAACACATCACCACCGCCGAGGCCGTGGACTTCGTGGCCGCCGCTGGCCCCAATCTGGCCGCCACGATCACTCCCCACCACCTCCACCTCAACCGCAACGCCTTGTTCGCCGGCGGTCTGCGACCTGATTTTTATTGCCTGCCCGTGATCAAGCGGGAGCGCCATCGTCTGGCCCTGCGTGCCGCGGCCATCTCCGGCCAGCCTCGTTATTTCCTGGGCACTGATTCAGCTCCCCATCCCCGACACTCCAAGGAGTCGGCCTGCGGATGCGCCGGCATTTTCAACAGTCCCTTCGCCATCGAGAGCTACGCCACCGTCTTCGAGCAAGAGGGGGCCCTGGAGCGTCTGGAGGGGTTCGCGAGCGAGTTCGGGCCTCGGTTCTACGGCTTGCCCCTCAACGAGGAGCGCATCGTTCTGCGGCGCCAGAGCGTGGAGGTGCCTAAGCGGCTGCCCCTGGTGGATCGATCGGGTCTTCAGCACGATCTGGTGCCATTGCACGGCGGCCAACGGCTGCCCTGGCGCCTGGAGCGGGGGGGGCAAGATAGGGCGGATTGATGGTGATGCCATTGGCCGTTCCGCGTCCCCCCGACCCATTGGCCACCAGCTTGAGGGGGGCCGAACTGCTCAACAATCCCCATCTCAACAAAGGCACCGCCTTCAACCGCCAGGAACGCCGCGCTCTGGAGTTAGAAGCGTTGCTTCCCTGGCAGGTCGAGACGATCGAACAACAGGTCGAACGTTGCTGGCGCGCGTTCGATGCCCTGGCCAGTCCCCTGGATCGCTACACCTATGTCCAGACGTTGAGAGAGCGCAATCTCACTCTTTTTCACCGCTTTTTGGCCGACCACATCGCGGCCGTGATGCCCATCGTTTATACCCCCACCGTGGGCCAGGCCATTCAGGGCTTCAGCCAGACTTACCGCAGCCCTTCCCTGGGCATTTATCTCACGGCGGATCAGCAGGATCGTTTAGGAACCCTCCTACGCCAGGCCTGCGCCCCGTTGGCGGGTCAGGCCGGTGACAATCGCCCTGACCTGCTGCTGGTGACCGATGCCCAGGGAATTCTGGGCATCGGTGATCAGGGGGTCGGGGGGATTCACATCTGCCAGGGGAAATTGGCCGTCTACACCCTCTGCGCCGGCCTCGATCCACGCCGGGCTCTGCCGGTGATGCTTGATGTAGGCACCAATAATCCTGACCTGCTCGACGATCCGTCCTATCCGGGTTGGCGCCAGCCTCGGCTGGAGGGCGCTCCTTATGACGCGTTCATGGAGGCGTTCATCCTGGCGGTGCGTGAGGTGTGTCCCGGCGCCTTGGTGCACTGGGAGGACTTCGGAGCGGGCAATGCCCGGCGGGTTCTGGAGACCTACCGGGAGCGCCTGCCCAGCTTCAATGACGACATCCAGGGCACCAGCGGCGTGGCCGCAGCCGCCATCCTGGGCGGTTTGCGGGGTCTGGGGCAGGTCCTCGAGGACCAGCGCATCGTCATCTTCGGAGCCGGCAGCGCCGGCTGCGGCATCGCCGAGCGTCTGATGCGACTGCTGCGCTCCAAGGGGCTGTCCGACCAACAGGCCTCCGATCGTCTCTGGCTGATCGATCGCCAGGGCTTGGTCCACGATGGTCTTGAGGGGGTTCAAGGGGGGCCGCTCAGCCTTTACAGCAAACGGGCCGAGCAATTGGTCGGATGGCCCTGGGATGGGCAGGGGCCCATCGACCTGCTGACCGTCGTGGAGTCCTTGGCTCCGACGGTGTTGATCGGCACCTCAACCTGCGCCGGGGCCTTCGATCAGGCGGTGATCGAAGCGCTCTGCCGAGGCTGCGAGCGGCCGATTGTGTTGCCCCTGTCCAATCCAACTCCACTGGCGGAGGTGACTCCGCAAAATCTTTTGGCCTGGAGCGGCGGACGCGCCCTGGTCGCCACCGGCAGTCCATTTGAGGCGGTGGAGGTGGGGGGCCGCCTGCGAGAGATCGGGCAGTGCAACAACTGTTTTGTCTTCCCGGGCCTTGGCTTTGCCGCCGTGGCGGTGGGGGCCAGTCAGATCAGTGAGGCGATGATTGACGCCTGCATCGAGGCTCTGGCCGCAGAAATTCCAGCCGCTCGAGATCCAGATGCCCCCTTGATGGTCAGTCTCGATCAGGTGCAGCAGGTGTCCACGGCCGTAGCCCGGGCGGTGGCTCTGGCGGCGGTGGAGGAGGGTCTGGCCCGAAGGGCCACCACAGCGGCAGAGGCCCTACAGTGCCTCGAAGCTGCAGCATGGCAGCCGGTTTACGCGGAGATCAAGGCCGTTTAAGAGACCCCCTTATCCATCAAGGCGCAACCACTGGCGATGGGTTTCTTCGTTCAACTCACCGATGCCATCGCCGCTCACCAGACGTTGCTGGTGACGGGCCTGGATCCCAATCCAGAGATGTTGAACAGCTGGTCCCAAGGGCGCGGCATGGGCGGTCGCTCATTCCTTTCCCTGGCCCGCCATTGGATCAAGGCAGTCATCGAGGCCACGGCAGACCACGTTTGTGCCTATAAACCAAGCCTTGGATTTTATCAAGCTCTGGGGCCGGTAGGGCTGGAGCTGTTGCGGGAGGTGCGCGAGCTGGTGCCCCCTGGAATTCCCTTGATCATCGACGCCAAACATGGCGATCTCAACAGTTCCTCAGCCCTGGCCAGCTACCTCTTCAGGGACCTGGGGGCCGATGCCGTCACCCTTTCGCCTTTGGCGGGACAGGACATCGCGGCTCCGTTTCTGCTCTATCCCCAGCGGGCGGTGGTGGTCACCTGCCACAGCTCCAATCCGGCGGCCTGGCGAATCCAACACCATCCCCATGATCAGGATCCCCTCTTCTTGAAGATTGTCAGGGAGTGTCAGTTGTGGGGGACTCCCGAACAGCTGCTGTTTGAGGTGGGGACCAGTGACCCTGAGATCCTGGCCCGGGTGAGGCGGGAGGCCCCAGAACGGTTCTTGATCCTCAGGAGTCTTTGGGCCGAGGAAGATCGCCTCGTGGCTTTGCTCGAGGCCGGTCTCAGTGACAGTGCCGATGGGTTGCTGTTGCCCCTGCCCCAGAACCTTCTGGTGGAAGCCGACATCGCTGTCAGGGCGGCGGCCCTCAAGCGCCGCATCAGCGACCAGCGGGAGCGCTGGCTGCAAGGGCGTTCACGCAGTGGTCAGGACTCCTGCCAGCTTTGGCTTCCCCAAGACTCTGGTTCCAGCCGCCCCGTGAGCCAGGAAGCGGAGTCCGGCAAGGGTTTACCCGGGGCGTGCGGCCAGAGTATCGCTGAACCCCATGCTGAATTGATCCTGGATTTGTTTGATATTGGCTGTCTGTTGTTTGGCGAGTATGTACAGGCTTCAGGAGATGTCTTTAATTATTATATTGATCTTCGTCAGATCATCTCTGATCCCAATCTTTTTCATCGCGTCCTCCATGCCTATTCCCTGGCCATGGCCGAGCTGGCCTTTGATCGCATCGCCGGCATTCCCTACGGCTCCTTACCCACCGCCACCGGCCTTTCCCTGATGCTCCACAAGCCGCTGATCTATCCGCGTAAGGAGGTCAAGGCCCATGGCGCCCGCCGCTTGATTGAGGGCGACTTCGAGGATGGTGATCTGGTGGTAGTGGTGGATGATGTCTTGATCACCGGCGGCAGTGTGCTCGATGGCATCGCCAAGCTGGAGAGTTCCGGCCTGCAGGTGCAGGATGTGGTGGTCTTCATCGATCATGGTGGCGCCAGCGATCGTCGTGCGCGTGAGCGTCTCGAAAGCGTGGGCTACCGGCTCCATGCCGTGCTGGACATCGATCGGATCACCCGAGTTCTGCATGACGCCGGTCGACTCGATGACTCCCAGGCCCAGCTGCTTGAGCATCGACGCACCCCTGGATCGATGCCGGTACCAGGCAGACCTTAGGCTGGATGATGCGCCCCAAAATGCGTGCTGGGCGCCCCCCTTTTATGCAGGGATCCGGACCCGCAGCCTCCGCCACACCGCCGACAATCGGCGAGCTTGAAGCCAAGTATTCGCTGTACTGCAAGGCCATGCGCCTCTTGCTTAAGGAGGGACGCAGTCGCGAGGAAATCGGCCGTACGGTGTGTTGGAGTCGTCTTGAGAAACTTCATCTTTGCTTGCCAAGTCGCTACAAATCTCCGGATTACCTCTATGCCGTTCTCAAGCGTGATCTCGCCTGAAAGATCAGCGCTCCGCCCCTGTTCCCCCCTACTCAGGTAATGGGGGCGGTGGGGGCGGTGTCGGCACTCTGACGATGCCCATGGGTAGCGGCGGCGGAGGCGGCAGGCGCCGTGTGGCCTGGGCCGCAGGCCAATTGCGCCCAGGGGGTCCGCTGGTGGCCGTACCGAAGGCGTAGCGATGCAGGGCACTGAACTGGGTCTGGCGGTATGCAGCGCCTTCGGGTCCGGCGTACTGCCCCCATAAACCTTCCCAGAAAAAATAAATCACCCCATGACCCCTACTGGCGGCCAGTTGTACTTTTTGGGCGATGGTGGCC